>JAQGMU010000023.1 GCA_028292195.1 Ramlibacter sp.
GGGCGCGGACATGAAGGCGCGCAGCATTCCCGGCACGGTGGCAATGAACGAGCGCACGGCGCACAAGCTCGAAGTCATCCAGCGCTTCGTCGGCTCCTACACTTACGAAAGGCTGCCGTGGCGCGAGGCGCAGCAGGCCGGCCTGCTGTGGGCGCCGCTGCGCAAGCCGCACGAGAACGCGGTCGACGCGCACTGGTTGCAGCGGGGCACCTTTGCCGACGTGGAGCATCCCGAGCTGGGGCGCAGCTTCCGCTACCCGGTGAGCAAGTGGGTGAGCACGGCGACGGCCTGGCAGGTCGGCCGGCGCGCGCCGCTGCTGGGTGAGGACACGGAGTCCGTCGTCGCCGGCCTGCGCGCCCGCGTCGCGAAGATTGCCCCTGCCGTCTCACGCGAGCGGCCGGCGCCCAGGCTCTCGCCGCGCGGCAAGCCGTTCCCGCTGCAAGGCATCCGCATCCTGGACTTCTCCTGGTTCCTGGCGTCCGCGGGTGGCACCCGGTTCGCCGCGGCGCTCGGCGCAGAGGCGCTGAAGGTGGAGTGGAAGGAGAACCCGGACACCCGGCTTGCGGCCATGGCCCCGGTTGGCGGCCGCGCGGCGCGCGAAAACGCGACCGCGCCACTGCCGGGCGTGACCGACTCCGACATGGGCGGGCAGTTCAACAACAAGAACGCGGGCAAGCGCGGCCTGTCGCTGAACATCCGGCATCCCGAGGGACTGGAGATCGCGAAACGGCTGGTGGCGCAGTGCGACGTGGTCGCCGAAGGCTTCTCGCCCGGCGTGCTGGAGCGGCTCGGGCTTGGCTACGAAGTGATGAAGTCCATCAAGCCGGACATCATCTATGTGCAGCAATCCGGCATGGGCGGCAGCGGCACCTACGGGCGCTTCCGCACGGTCGGGCCGGTGGCCGCTTCCTTTGCCGGGACCTCGGACATGTCGGGCCTGCCGGACCCGGCGCTTCCCGCCGGCTGGGGCTACTCCTACCTGGACTGGATGGGGGCGTACGGCTTCGCGCTCGCGATCGTCAGCGCCATCTACCACCGCGACCGCACCGGCGAGGGCCAGTGCATCGACTCGTCGCAGTGCGAGGCCGGCATGTTCCTCACCGGGGCCACGGTGCTGGACTGGTCCGCCAACGACCGGCCCTGGACACGCATCGGCAACCGCTCGCCCTACAAACCCGCCGCTCCGCACGGGGCCTACCGCTGCCGCGGCGACGACCGCTGGATCGCGATCGCCTGTTTCCGCGACGAGGAGTGGCTGGCGCTGACCGAAGCGCCCGGTCTGCGCGCCCTTCGGGCCGACGCGCGCTTTGCCACGCTGCAGGCTCGGCTCGCGCACCAGGACGAATTGGACCGCGCGATCGAGGCCTGGACCACCACGCAGGACAGCTACGAATGCATGGCGGCGCTGCAGCAGGCCGGCGTGCCGGCAGGCGCCTGCCAGAACGCGGCGGACCGCTGCGACCGCGATCCGCAACTGCGGGCGCTCGAGTGGCTGACGGAAGTCACCGGCTCCAAGATCGGCCGCTGGCCGGTGGCGGAAGTCCCGATGAAGATGAGCGCCACGCCGCCTTACGCCGGCGGACCCGTCGACCGCGGCGCCCCCTGCTACGGCGAAGACAACCACTTCATCCTCACGCAGTTGCTCGGGTACTCGGACGCCGACGTCGAGCGGCTGGCGCGCGAGATCGTGATCTGTCCCCCGGAGAACTAAGAATGCCCTCCTTTCTCGATACTCCCAAGCCGCTCGCCGGCCGCACCGCGCTCATCACCGGCTCCGGCCGCAACCTCGGCCGCGGCATGGCCGTGGGCCTGGCGCGCGCCGGCGCCAACATCGTGCTCAATGGCCATCGCGACGAGGCGGCGCTGAAGGCCACCGCCGCGGAGGTGGAGTCGCATGGCGTGAAGGCCATGACCGTGCTGGCCGACGTCTCCAAGCCCGACGACGTGCAGCGCATGGTCGACGGTGCGCTGGACCGCTTCGGCAGCGTCGACATCGCCGTGTCGAACGTCGGGCTGCGCCTGCGCCAGGCTTTCCTCGAGATCTCCGTGGAAGACTGGCGCACGGTGATGGAGACCAACCTCAGCGCCGCGTTCTACCTGGCGCGCGCCGTGCTGCCATCGATGAAGGAGCGGCGCTGGGGCCGCATCATCCACATCTCGGGGCGCGACGGCTTCTTCACGATTTCGCACCGGGCGCACAACGTCACCTGCAAGGCCGGACTGCATTCGCTCGCCAAGGCGATCGCGCTGGAATTCGGCGAGTTCGGCATCACGGCCAACACCATCGCGCCCGGCAAGATGGACACCGTCCGTGACGAGAAGCACTATCCCGGCTACCAGGAGGCCTGGGCCGAGCACCTGCAGAAGATGCCGCTGCGCCGGCTGGGACTCGCCGAGGATGTGGCGGAGGCGTGCCTGTATCTGGCCTGCGGCGGCGACTACGTGACCGGCCAGCTGCTGCACCTCAATGGCGGCGACTCGCTGTTTTGACCCATGAAGGACCTCAAGAACAGGATCGCGGTGGCCGGCGTCGGCCACACTGCCTTCGGCAGCTTCCCGGAAACCAGCGACTACGGCCTGGCCGCGCAGGCGTTCAAGGCGGCGCTGGAGGACAGCGGCCTCGCCAAGGAAAGCATCGACGGGCTCCTGTGTTGCCGCGTGCCGCACTACGTGCGCATGGGGCAGGTGCTGGGGCTCGACCCGACGTGGACCATGCAGCTGCCCGCGCACGGGCGCATGT
>JAQGMU010000035.1 GCA_028292195.1 Ramlibacter sp.
CAGATGAGCTTCGGCGTGATGGGCGGCAACATGCAGCCGCAGGGCCACCTGCAGACGCTGGTGCGCATGCTGACGCATCGCCAGCAGCCGCAGGCCGCCTGCGACGCGCCGCGCTGGCGCGTCAGCAAGGGCCTGGGCATCGACTTCGAATCGACGATGGCGCCGGCGCTGGTCAGCGGCCTGAAGGACCTGGGCCACCAGCAGGAGCCGACGACCGACAGCTACATGGAGTTCGGCAGCGGCCAGTTCATCTGGAAGCTGTCCGACTCTGTCGAAGATGGCTACGTCGCCGCCAGCGACTCGCGCCGCGACGGCCACGCCGCAGCCTACTGACATCAGTCTTCATTGAACAGGAGTTTCGCAATGCCAACATTCCAATCGATTGCCGAGGACCTGCTGCTCGCGACCGGCGCGAGCCGGGCGACGCTGCAACTGGCCCAGCCCGGCGGCGGTCTTGCCTTTGCCGGCGAGGCCGTGGCCCACGGCGCGCGCCAGATGCGCAACGACCCCGCCGATGGCGAGCCGCTCGAAGCGGCCGCGTTTGCGCAACTGGAACGCGAGCGGAAGATCGTGACCCAGGACGACCTGGCGCGTGCCGACCCGCCGGTGGCTCCGGCCCTGGTCGATCGCTACGGCGCCCGGGCCCGCATTTTTGCTCCGCTGGTGCAAGGCGACCGGCTCGCCGGAATGATCACGGTCCACCATCTGCCCGGATCCAGGCAATGGCAAGCGCCGGACCTGGAGGCCGTGCGCAAGGCGCAGGCCGGCGCGCTCGCGCTGCTGCAAGAGCGCGCCGGCCGCAAGCTGGGCACGTCCATCGAGGACCTGCGCGATGCCGCCCTCCAGGCGCTCCTGGACGGCCTGCGCAAGGGCCTGCGGGTGCAGCGCTGCACGCTGCGCCAGAACGTCAGTGGCGCCTATGCCTTCCCGGTGACGCACGAATCGCGTGCCGACGGCGTCTGGAGCCTGCGCGGCGACCTGACGATCATCCAGACCAACCAGCCGGTGATCCTGAAGATGCTCACCGAGCGCGTGCAGGTGGTGCAGGACGACACCCGCAGCGCCTCCACCGAGCCCGTGTTCCACAGCATGTTGAAGCACTACGGCGACATGCGCTCGCAGATGGTCACGCCGCTGTTCCGCGAGGACAGCATGGCCGCCGCCATCTCGGTCCACAGCCTGCAGGAGCTGCGCACCTGGACCCCCGAGGAAATGGCGCTGGCGCGATCCGCCAGCCGGCTGATCGGTTTGCTGGTCGGCGCAACGCTCGCCTGAACCCCCCAGAAGGAACACCATGGAAAAAGTCCCCGAAGTCGCTGCCCTCGAGAAGAAGCTCGACGACGTTCTCTTCGCCTTGCTGCGCGCCAGCCACGGCAGCCGCTCCACCTTGCGCATCGATGACGCGGCGCGCGGCTGGCACGTCGACTTCATTTGCGCGGAAGCCCTGCTGCCGGGCGTGAAGTCGCTGCGCGGCGATGGCTCGATCGACCAGCGCGCCGCGGCCACGGTGAAGTGGATGGCGGTGGAAAAGCGCAATCTCGTCCAGCCGGACCTGACCGGCAGCCCGGTTCCCCCGCCGCCGCCGGCGCTGATGAGCGCCTACGCCGCCAAGGCCCAGATGCTCGCTCCGCTGTTCGCGAAGGACGGATCCCTCAGCGGCTGGATCTCGGTCCACTACGTCGATGGCACGCACGCCTTCACGGCCGACGAGGAGCGCGCGCTCGACCAGGCCGCGTCCGCAGTGGCCCGCCTGACCGGCATCGGGGCGTAGCCGGAAGTACCGACGACCGCCATGGACGCCATCTCCGCACTTGCCGCCCTCGACACACCCGCGGCCATCATCGACCTGCCGCGCATGCAGCGCAACATCTTGCGCATGCAGCAGCGCATGGATGCGCTCGGCGTGCGCTTGCGGCCTCATGTGAAGACCAGCAAATGCACACCGGTCACGCGCGCGCAACTGGCTGCCGGGGCCCAGGGCGTCACCGTGTCGACGCTCAAGGAAGCCGCGCAGTTCTTCTCCGACGGCGACACCGACATCCTTTACGCGGTCGGCATGGCGCCGGCCAGGCTGCCCCAGGCGCTGGCCCTGCGGCGCCAGGGCTGCGACCTGAAGCTGATCACGGACAGCGTGGACGCGGCCGCCGCGATCGCCGAGTTCGGCAGGGCGCACGGGGAGGTCTTCGAGGTCTGGATCGAGATCGACACCGACGGCGACCGCTCCGGCATCAAGCCGGAGCAGCCGGAGCTGCTGGAGCTCGGTCGCGTGCTGCATGACGGCGGCATGCTGCTGGGCGGCGTGATGACCCATGCCGGCACCAGCTATGAGCTCGACACGCACGAGGCGCTGGTCGCGTTGGCCGAGCAGGAGCGCGCCGGCTGCGTGCGCGCGGCCGAACGGCTGCGCGCCGCGGGCCTGCCCTGCCGGGCGGTCAGCGTCGGGAGCACCCCGACGGCCCTGGCGGCGATGCGTCTCGACGGCGTCACCGAAGTGCGCGCCGGCGTGTACGTGTTCTTCGACCTCGTGATGCACAACATCGGTGTCTGCGGCACCGGGGACATCGCGTTGAGCGTGCTGACGACCGTCATCGGCCACCAGGTGGAAAAGGGCTGGGCCATCGTCGACGCCGGCTGGATGGCGATGAGCCGCGACCGCGGCACCGAGAAGCAGAAGCGGGACTACGGCTTCGGCCAGGTCTGCGCCAGCGACGGCACCGTGCTGGACGGCTACCTGCTGAGCGGCACCAACCAGGAGCACGGAATCCTGTCGCGCGAAGGCTCGCCCGACGCCGACATCGCCAGACGCTTCCCGGTCGGCACGCAGCTGCGCATCCTGCCTATCCATGCCTGCGCCACCGGCGCGCAGTTCCCCGCGTACCAGGCGCTCGCGGCAGACGGTGGCCTGACTGCGTGGAGCCGCCTGCATGGCTGGTGACTGACGTTGCGACTTGCGCAACGCGGTGTCCGGCAGTTGCGTGTTCTCAGAACGGATGAGCGTGGGCACACTGCCCGCTGGAGGAAAGTTTCGATGCAGGAAGTCACTGGTTCCGCGCCGGCGCAGCGGCCGCGTCTCGCTCGTGTCGTCGCCGACAATTTCGAGGAGCTGATGGCCGTCGCCCTGCTGTGCGTGATCGGCGCAATCATGGCGGCCCAGGTCTGCCTGCGCTCGTTCTTCGGCGCGCCCCTGAGCTGGCCCGAAGAGCTGTCGCAGTTTCTCTTCGTGTGGGCCTCGGCCCTCGGCGCGGTCGGCGCCGGCAAGCGGCACGGGCTGGTGCGCCTGGAAGCCGTGGCTGAAAAGTTGCCGCCGGCCATCGGACGCGTGGTCGACCACCTGATCCTCGCTGCGGTGGTGATCCTGCTCGGAGTGCTCGGCTGGAAGGGCTGGCAGCTCGGGGCCAACACCTCGTTCGCGGCCGCGACCCTGCCGCTGACCTGGGCCTGGCTCTATGCCGCGGCCCCGGCCTTCTCGGTGCTGATGATCGTGCGGCTGGTCCAGCTGCAGGTGCTCGGCTACCGTTTCGCGTTCATCGAATCCCTGTTCCCCGGCCAGCACGGCGGGGCCGGTCCCGAAGGGCACCTGCTGTGATCGTCTCGACGCTTGTCCTGCTGCTGGCCCTTCTGATCGGCGTGCCGGTCGCCTTCGCCATCGGGCTGTCCGCGCTCTCGTACTTCGTGGTGTCCGGCGCGAACCTGCTGGTGCTGCCCCAGCAGTTCATCGGGCAACTGAGCAACCTGTCCCTGATCTCGGTCCCGTTCTTCGTTCTCGCCGGCGAGCTGATGAACCGCGGCGGCGTCACCCGCCGCATCTTTGCCTTCGCCCAGGCGGCGGTCGGCCGCGTCCCGGGCAACCTGGGACACACCAACGTCGTTGCCGCGATGATCTTCGCGGGCATGTCGGGATCGGCCGTGGCCGACCTCGCCAGCGTCGGCAAGATCGGCCTCAAGTCGATGCGCGACGCGAGGTATCCCGACAACCTCAGCCTGGGCGTGATCATCTCGGCCTCGACGATCGGGCCGATCATCCCTCCCAGCATCAACATGGTGATCTTCGGCAGCATCGCCAACGTGCCGATCGGCCTGCTGTTCCTGGGCGGGGTCCTGCCCGGCATCCTCACCGGCATCA
>JAQGMU010000041.1 GCA_028292195.1 Ramlibacter sp.
AGACGACGCCGGCGGAGGTCTCCGCCTCGGTGCCGAAACGCCCGGCCGGCACCGTGTCGCGCAGCTCGCGCAGCATGGCGCCGGCTTCCGGCGGATAGTGGTCCATGCCGCCGGAGGCGATGTAGCCGGGCGCCACGGCGTTCACCCGCACGCCGCTCCTGGCCCACTCCAGCGCCGCCGTCTCGGTGAAGCTCACCATGCCGGCGCGGGCGGCGCCGCTGTGCGCCATGCCCGGCATCGAGCCCCAGATGTCGGCCACGATGTTGACGATGGCGCCGCCCTGCGCCTGCATCGATTGCCGGTAGCACTCGCGCGCGACCAGGAAGCCGCCGGTCAGGTTGGTGGACACCACCGCCTCCCAGCCCTTGGCGGTGATGTCTTCCAGCGGCGTGATGTACTGCCCGCCCGCGTTGTTCACCAGGCCGTGGATGCGGCCGTGGGCGACGACGATGGCCTGCACCACGTCCTGCACCATCAGCTCGCTGCGGATGTCGCAGGCGTGGAAGGCGCAGCGGCCGCCGTCGGCGACGATTTCGCTGGCCACGTGCTGCAGCTTGTCCAGCTTGCGTCCCAGCAACACCACGTGGGCGCCCAGCGCGGCCAGTTCGTGCGCGGTGCAGCGGCCTATGCCCGAGCCGCCGCCGGTGACCAGGATCACCTGGCCGCGGAACAGGTCGGCGTGGAACACGGAGCGGTAGCCGTTGTTGTTGTTCATGGCGATTCCCCGATGAAGAGGCCGAGCGCGGCCTCGGTGAGTTCATCCAGCGTGGCGCCCTTGCGGTTGTCGAACCACTGGGCCGACCAGTTCAGCGCGCCGAAGATCAGCAGGCGCGCCAGCTTCACTTCCGCCTTCAGCCGGCCGGCCGTGCGCAGGGCCTGCAGCACCGGCTCCCAGGGCGCCTCGTAGGCACTTTGCAGTGCGGCCAGGGAAGCGCGCTGGCGCGGCGTGATCGAGCGCGCCTCGTACAGCATAACCGGGATGAAGTCGCTGCCGGCACCGAGCAGCACCTCGAAGTGGTTGCGCACCAGCACGCGCAACTGGCCGGCGGCGTCGAGCGTTTCCCGCGCGGCCTGCTGCAGGGCCTGGCCCTGGCGTTCCATCGCCGAACGCATGCCCTCGTCCATCACGGCGTACAACAGCGCCTGCTTGCTCTTGAAGTGATAGAAGGGCGAGCCGCTCTGCATGCCGGCGGCGGCGGCGATGTCGCGCGTGCTGGTGGCGGCGAAGCCCTTGCGGCGGAACAGTTTGGCGGCACCGACGATCAGCGCGCGCCGGCGGTTGCCGTCGTCGCGCTCGCCCAGGGTCTTGCGCGGCCGGCCGCGCGGCCGCTTGGCGGGCACGGGGCTGCGGGCGGTCGCGAGGTCCATATGGGGGGCGACCTTAGCAGAGGGCGCGAATTACGACAAGCGTGCGCTTGGCATAAATGAGCATCGTCCTCGTAGGGTGTGCAAGCGTCGCTTGCGCACCGCGGCGGTGCGCAGCGAAGCTGCACACCCTACCGATACCAAGGGCTCAGCGACGCCCCATCGCCAGTGAAAACACCACCGTCGGAACCGCGAAATCCCCGAACTGCGGCCCCAGCGCGATTTCGCCGCCGTCGTGCAGCACGCATTCGTCGCGCCGCAGCTTCAGCTCGGTCGGCGCACCGCTGAAGCGCACGCAGGTGCCGTAGCTGCTCAGGTCCACCAGCACGAAGGCGTTGTTGCGCCAGTCGATGCGCGCATGCAGCCGCGACACGCGCGGGTGGGCCACGACGAACTCGGCCTCGCTCGCACGTCCCAGGTGCACCGGCAGTTCGTCGCTGCGGAAGGTGCCCGCCAAGCCCAGGTAACGCAGCTCGATGCTCCCCTCGGCGGCAGGCTTGGCCGCGCCGCGCCGGCCCGTATCGAAGGCCGGCAAGGTCATCATGTCGGTGGAACTGTCTTCCTGCCAGTCGATGCGGAACAGGTTGATCGCCTGCGCCCGGCCGCGGATGGGCACCGGCCCCAGCGCATGGAAGCGCGCGCCGGGCGGCGGCGCCTGCAGCTGGTCGACCACGTCGGCACTGGCCCAGATCTGGCGCGCGCCCGACAGGTCGGACAGGCGCGAGGCGATGTTGACCGCCTCGCCATAGCAGTCGCCATCCACTTCCACGATTTCGCCGGAGTCCAGCCCCACCTGCAACTGCATGCGCTGGACCGCGCCGCGCGCGGTTTGCCGGCGCGCGTGTTCGCGCTGCAGGTGCACCACGGCCTGCACCGCGCTGCCGCCGTCCGGGAACAGGGCCAGCACGCCGTCGCCCAGCAGCTTGATGACCCGGCCGTCGTAGTCGGTCACCACCTGCGCGATCCATTGCGTGAGCGCGGTGATGGCCTGCGTCGCTGCCTCGTTGCCCAGGGTCTCGAAGACGCCCGTGCTGCCGGTCAGGTCCGCAAACATCACCGTCGTCTTGGCCGTCATTGCACCTTGGGGAGTCTGTTGCCGAGCCAGTTTAGCGTCATTGCCCGCCGGCTTCCTCCAGGCACTCTGCCAAATAGTGCGCAGTCCGGCTCTCCTGCACGCGCGCCACATCCCGCGGCACCCCGGCCGCCACCAGCTTGCCGCCCAGCGCGCCGGCGCCCGGCCCCATGTCGATCACCCAGTCGCTCTGCGCCACCACCCGCATGTCGTGCTCCACCACCACCACGGTGTTGCCTTCTTCCACCAGCCGCTGCAACTGCGCCATGAGGCGGTCGACGTCGGCCGCATGCAGGCCCGTGGTCGGTTCGTCCAGCACGTACAGCGTGTCGCCGCGATGCATGCGCTGCAACTCCGTGGCCAGCTTGATGCGCTGGGCCTCGCCGCCGGAAAGCTCGGTGGCCGGCTGGCCCAGGCGCAGGTAGCCCAGGCCGATGTCCAGCAGCACCTGCAGCGGCCGCTGCACCTGCGGCTCCTCGGCGAAGAACCGGGCGGCTTCCTCCACCGTCATCGCCAGCACCTCGGCGACGCTCTTGCCGTTCCACTGGATCTCCAGGGTCTGCGGGTTGTAACGGGCGCCGTGGCAGTCCGGGCACGGCGCGTAGACGCTGGGCATGAACAGCAGTTCGATGGACACGGAGCCCTCGCCCTCGCAGGTGGGGCAGCGGCCCTTGGGCACGTTGAAGGAAAAGCGGCCGGCGTCGTAGCGGCGCTTGCGCGCGGCCGGGGTGGCGGCGAACAGCTTGCGCACGGCGTCGAACAGGCCGGTGTAGGTGGCCAGGTTGGAGCGCGGCGTGCGGCCGATCGGCTTCTGGTCCACCTGCACCAGCCGGCGGATCCTGCCCGTGTCGCCGGCCAGCCGGCCCGACCAGGTGCCGTCGCGCGCGCTCGGTTCGTAGGCGGCCTCGTCGGCCTCCTCCTCGCCGTCCGGCAGGTCGCTGCCCAGGTGCTGCGCCACCAGCTCCAGCAGCGCGCGGCTGACCAGGGTGGACTTGCCGGAACCGGAGACGCCGGTGACGGTGGTCAGGCAGCCGAGCGGAAAGGCCGCGTCCAGGTGATCCAGGTTGTTGCGGGTGATGCCTTCCAGCCGCAGCGAGCCGCGCGCCGGCCGCGGCGCCTGGCGCACCGGCGGAACCTCGCCGAACAGGTGGCGGCGCGTCTGCGAACGCTCCGCCTGCGCGAGCCCCTGCGGCGGGCCGCTGTAGAGGACTTCGCCGCCGCGCTCACCGGCCTCGGGGCCGACGTCGATCAGCCAGTCGGCATTGCGCATCAGCGCCAGGTCGTGCTCCACCACGTAGACCGAATTGCCGGAGGCCTTCAGGCGTTGCAGTGCGGCCAGCAACGCTTCCCCGTCGGCCGGGTGCAGGCCGGCCGAGGGTTCGTCCAGCACGTAGATCACGCCGAACAGCTGCGAGCCGAGCTGGGTGGCCAGCCGCAGCCGCTGCAGTTCACCCGGCGACAAGGTCGGCGTGCTGCGTTCCAGGGTCAGGTAGCCCAGCCCCAGCTGCTCCAGCGTCTGCAGGCGCAGCATGGCTTCCTGGGCCAGGCGCTGGGCGGCGATGCGCTTTTCCTCGGACACAGGGGAAGTGAGCCGCACATCCGGCGCGGCGGAATGCGAGGCGCCGCCCCTGGCCACGCGTGCCTCGGTGGCGCGGCGCGCCGCACCCCGGCTGAGTTTGTTGCCCGCCGGCACCGATTGCGCCAGGTGCCCTTCGGCCGCCGGCCGCATGACCGCGATCACCTGCTCGACGGGCAGTCGCGCCAGCTCGCCGATGTCGTAGCCGGCGAAGGTGACCGAGAGCGCCTCGCGCTTCAATCGCTTCCCTCCGCACACCGGGCACACGCTGCTCACCATGTAATGGGACACGCGCTTTTTCATCATCGCGCTCTGGCTGCCGGCGAAGGTGTTCAGAACGTAGTTGCGGGCGCTGGTGAAGGTGCCCATGTAGGCGGGCTCCGTGCGTTGCCGCAGCGCCTGCTTGATCTCCTTGTGCGTGAAGCCGGGATACACCGGCACGGTCGGCGACTCGTCGGTGAACAGGATCCAGTCACGGACCTTCTTCGGCAAGTCGCGCCACGGCGTGTCGACGTCATGGCCCAGGGTCACCAGGATGTCGCGCAGGTTCTGGCCGTGCCAGGCCGGCGGCCAGGCCGCGACGGCGCGCTCGCGGATGCTGAGGGAGTCGTCGGGCACCATCGAGGCTTCGGTGGCGTCGTAGATGCGGCCCTGGCCGTGGCAGCGCGGGCAGGCGCCCTGCGGCGTGTTGGGCGAGAAGTCCTCGGCGTACAGCATGGGCTGGCCCGGCGGATAGTGGCCGACGCGCGAATACAGCAAGCGCAGGGTGCTGGCCAACGTGGTGATGCTGCCGACCGAAGAGCGGGTGCTGGGCGTGCCGCGCGATTGTTGCAGCGCCACCGCCGGCGGCAGTCCGTCTATGGAGTCGACCTCGGGCACGCCGGCCTGGTCGATCAGCCGCCGCGCATAGGGCGACACCGATTCCAGGTAGCGCCGCTGCGCCTCGGCATAGACCGTGCCGAACGCGAGCGAGGACTTGCCGGAGCCGGAGATGCCAGTGAAGGCGACCATGGCGTCGCGCGGGATGTCGACGTCGACGTTGCGCAGGTTGTTCTCGCTGGCGCCACGGACGCGGACGAAGTGGTCGGTGGGGTCGTTGGTCACGCCCCGCACGTACCCGTCCACGGTCCTCGCACGCGGCGAGGTCCCAGGCGGAGGATCAGGCCTGCTGGTCAGCCATCCAGGCCTCGACGTCGGAGGACGTCCGGGGAAGCGAGGCGGAGAGGTTCCGCGAGCCGTCGGCGGTCACGAGGATGTCGTCCTCGATCCGGATGCCGGTGCCGCGCAGCTCCTCGGGGACGAGCAGGTCGTCCTCCTGGAAGTAGAGCCCCGGCTCGACCGTCAGCACCATGCCCTCGGCCAGGTCGCCCTGCGGGTAGGCCTCGGCGGAGGCCTGGCCGCAGTCGTGGACGTCCATG
>JAQGMU010000057.1 GCA_028292195.1 Ramlibacter sp.
CGTTGGTGGTGCCGGCCCCTGCGCCGGCCAGGGCGCCGCTCAATCCGGAGCCCGCGCCACCGGCGCCGCTGCCGGCGCCGCCCATGGCCAGCGCCTCGATGTCGGTGGTCGACTTGGCGGTGAGGGAAACGCCGGTGCTGCCGCTGACGGTGGACGCCTCGATGTAGGCCTTGGCCCAGGATCCGGCGCCCTTGCCGATGTCGTTGTCGGCCTGCGCCGCGCCGATCGTGCCGCTGCCGTTGGCGGCGCCGCCGGTGGCGGCCGCGATACCGACGGCGAAGCCGCCGGCGTCGGCAATGATGGTTGAATCGTCGGTGGCGCTCAGCGTCACCGTGCCGGCCGTGGCCTGCACCTTGCGCGTGCCGTCGCTGCTGCTGGCGTCCTTGATGTAAGCCGAAACCCGCGCATCGATCTTGTTGCTGGTGCCCGCACCGGCGCCGGCAAAGGCGCCGGTCAGGCCACTGCCGGTCGAGCCGCTGCCCGCGACTGCGGCGCCGAAGGCCAGGGCGTCAATGTCGGTGGTCGAGGTGGCGGTGAGGCTGACGTTGCGGGCCGCGGTGGCCGACGAGCCGTCGATCGCCGCCGTGGTGGCGGTATTGATGGTGTTGGTTGCCACCGCGGCACCGATCGAGCCCGAGCCGCTGGCGCCGCCGCCGGTGGCAGCCGAGATCGCGATCGCCACCCCGCCGGCATCGGCGGTGATGTCGCTGTCATCGGTGGCGCTGAGCGTGATGTCGCCGTTGGTACCGTTGACGGTGACCGTGCTGCCGCCCTTGATCACCGCTTCGATGGTGACTTGGATGTCGTTGGTGGTGCCGGCCCCTGCGCCGGCCAGGGTACCGCTCAGGCCGCTGCCGGCACCGCCGGCGCCGCTACCGGCGCCGCCCATGGCCAGCGCCTCGATGTCGGCGGTGGATTTCGCCGTGAGCGAAACTCCGGTGCTGCCGCTGACCGTGGACGCCTCGATGTAAGCCTTGGCCCAGCTGCCGGCGCCCTTGCCGATGTCGTTGTCGGCCTGCGAGGCGCCGATCGTGCCGCTGCCGTTGGCAGCGGAGCCGGTGGTGGCCGCAATGCCGACGGCGAAGCCGCCGGCGTCGGCGATGACGGTGGAATCGTCGGTGGCGCTCAGGGTCACCGTGCCCGCCGTAGCCTGCACCTTGCGCGTGCCGGCGCTGTTGCTGGCGTCCTTGATGTAGGCCGAGACGCGCGCATCGAGCTTGTTGCTGGTGCCGGCACCGGCGCCGGCGAAGGCGCCGGTCAGGCCGGTCCCGCTGGTGCCGCTGACGGCCCCGGCGGCGCCGAACGCCAGCGCATCGATGTCCGCCAGGGTCGAGGCGGTGAGCGAGACGCTGTCCGCCGCGGTGACGCCGGAGCCGTCGATCGCGGCCGTGATGTCGTTGTCGATGGTGTTGGTCGCGACGGCCGCGCCGATCGAGGCCGCGCCACTGCTGCCGCCGCCCTTGGCGATCGCGACGGAGAGGGCCACGCCGCCGGCATCGGCGGTGATGGTGGAGTCATCGGTGGCGGTGAGCGTCACGTCGGCGCCGGTGGCCGTGGTGGTCACGGTGCTGGCGCCCTTGATGATGGCTTCGACCGACAGGCGGATGTCGTTGGTGGTGCCGGCGCCGGCGCCGGCCAGCGCGCCGGTCAGGCCGGTGCCCGAGGACCCGCCGACGCCGAGCGCGCCGCCCATGGCGAGGGCCGTGATGGTGGCCGTGGTGGTGCCGGTCAGCGAAACGCCGGCCGCGCCGGTCACCGTGGCATTGTTGATGTACGCCTTGGCCCAGTGGCCGCCGTTCTTGCCGATGTCGTTGTCGGACTGGCCGGCGCCGATGGCGGCGCCGATGGTCGTGCCGGTGCCCTTCGAGATGGCGGCCGACACCGCGAACCCGCCGGCGTCGGCCGTGATGGTGGCGCCATCGGTCGCGCTCAGCGTCACGGAACCGGCAATGGCCGCCACGCCGCCGGTGGGGGTACCGTCGATGTAGGCTGAAACGCGGGTGTCGATCTTGTTGCCGGCGCCGGCGCCGGCGCCCGAGAAGGCGCCGGTCAGCACGCTGCCGGCCCCGTTGGCGACGGCCGCCGCGGTGCCGAAGGCCAGCGCGTCGATGAAAGTGGTCGACGCTGCGGTCAGCGACACGTTGCGCTGCGCGCTCGCCGTCGAACCGGAGATCGCGGCGGTGATGTCGTTGTTGATGGTGTTGCTTGCCTGCGCCGCACCGATCGACAAGGCGCCGCTGCCGGCGCCGCCGGCGCTGCCGGTGTAGCCGATTGCCACGCCACCGGCATCGGCCTTGATGTGCGAGGTGTCGGTGGCGCTCAGCGTGATGTCGCCGCCGGTCCCAGTGGCTTGCACCGTGCTGCCGCCGCTGATCATGGCGGACACGGTCATCCGCAGGTCGTTGATGGTGCCGGCGCCGGCCCCGGCGACCGCACCGCTGAGGGACGAGCCGGTCGAGCGCCCGATGGCCAGCGAGCCGCCCATGGCCAGCGCGTCGATGTGCGCCGTGGAGACGGCGGTCAGCGCCACCTTGGTGGCGCCCTTGACCACCGAGTTGTCGATGTAGGCCTTGGCCCACTGGCCGGAGCCCTTGCCGATGTCGTTGTAGGCGGACGAGGCGCCGACTGCGCCGGCGACGGTGGTGCCGGCCCCGGTGGCGCCGGCATACGAAAGCGCGTAGCCGCCGGCATCGGCGGTGATGCTGCTGTTGTCGGTGGCCGTCAGCGTCACTTCGCCGGTCGCCCCTTCGACGCTGCGCGTGCCGCCGCTGCCCGCGATGAACGCCGCGATCCGGACGTCGATGGTGTTGCTGGCGCCCGAACCGGCCCCGGCGAAAGCGCCGACCAGTCCGGCGCCGGTGCCGCTGGCGTAGGAGCCGGCGACGCCGAAGGCCAGCGCGTCGATCGTGGCCGTCGACTTGGCGGACAGCGTCACGTCGCCGGCCGCGCTGACGGTCGAGCCGTCGATCTTCGCCGTCACGCTGTTGTCGATCGTGTTGGTCGCGGTGGCCGCGCCCAGCGACAAGGCACCGGCCGCGCCGCCGCCGGTCGCCCTGACGCCGGCGATGGCCACGCCGCCGGCGTCGGCGGTAATGGAGGATCCGTCGGTGGCCTTCAGCGTCACGTCAGCGCCGGTGCCGGTGGCGCGCACCGTGCTGCCGTTGCGCACCGCGGCTTCAATGGTCTGCCGGATGTCGACGTACGAGCCGGCGCCGGCGCCGGCCAGCGCGCCGCCCGCGCCCGCCCCGGTCGTCATGGATCCCGCCGCCGCGCCGCCGATGGTGACCGCCTTGATCGTCGCGGTCGAGCCGGCTTCCAGCGTGACGCCGGTACCGGCAGTCACGCTCGAGGCATCGACGTAAGCCTTGACCGAGTGGCCGCTGCCCTTGCCGATCTTGTTCACCGACACCGCGACGCCGGAAGCGACCGCGACCGAGGTCCCGGTACCCTTCGACTCCGACAGGGACAGGGCGTAGCCGCCGGCATCGGCGGTGATCTTCGCGCCGTCGGTGGCCTTGAGGCTGACGGCGCCGCTGGCCCGCACGCCGGCCCGCTGCACCCGGTGCGTGGTGCCTACGCCGGCCGTGGTGAGGCCGACCGCCGTGCCAGCGAGGGCGTTGGCCAGGCTGGCGGCGAGCTGGAACTTGTCGTTGTCGACGCGCATGACGTAGTACGTCTGCCCCGTCACCAGGCCGCCGATGTCGCTGCCGCCGTCGCGCGAATAGACCACCACCTGCCCGGTGGTCAGGCCGTGCGCAGTGGCGCGGATGGTGTCGGCGGCGAGGTCGACCACGCCCGCGGCGCTCGGGTCGAAAGCCACCGCGTCGTCGCCGCTGCTGGCGATGTAGGCTGCGATCTCGTTGTCGATCTTGTTGACCGCGCCCGAACCGGCGCCGGCCACGCCGAAGGCAGTGCCGGTGGCGGTAGCGACCGCCGCCGCGATGCCGAGGCCCAGCGCGTCCAGGTGCGCGCTCGCGTCGGCCGTGGCGCTGACGTCCCCGCCCGCGTCGACCGTCGAGTCGACGATGTAGGCCTTCACCGGCCGGGACACCACGTTGCCCGCCACGCCCACCCCGAACGCAAGTGCGCCGGTGGTGCCGGCCTGGCCGCTGGCGTACGAGGCGGCGATGCCGAAGGCGTCGGCGCGCGTCAGCTGGGTGCTGTCGGTCGCGCTCAGGCGCACGCTGCCGCCGGCGATGACCGTGCTGGCGGAAATGATCGCGCTGAGCGAGCCGCGCAGGTCGTTGTCGGCGCCGGCGCCGGCGCCGGCGAACGCGCCGGCGCTGGTCGTGCCCTTGGAATTGGAGACCGAGCCGCCAATGGCCAACGAATGGGTGTTGGCCTCGGACTTCGCCGTCACGGTGACGTCGCCGCTCGCGGTCACCAGGGAGTTGCCGATGGCGGCCCGGGTGTTGGAGGTGATGGTGTTGAGCGTGACGGAGGCGCCGATGGAGACGTTGCGCGCGTCCGTGGCCGGGGTGGTCTCCGGCTTGTTGTTGGGCCAGGTGATGGAGATCGCACCCGACTGGGCGAAGATGTCGGCCGAGTCGGTGGCGGACAGCGCCACGCTGCCGGCGGTCGCCTGCACGCTGCGCCCGCTGCCGCTGTC
Source organism: Ramlibacter sp. (assembly GCA_028292195.1). Classification (GTDB taxonomy): domain Bacteria; phylum Pseudomonadota; class Gammaproteobacteria; order Burkholderiales; family Burkholderiaceae_C; genus Ramlibacter. The sequence goes on from JAQGMU010000057.1 coordinate 4,610, forward strand.
TTCGATGAACGCCTCGGTCGTCAGGGTGACGGTGTTGGTCGCCCCGGCGCCCGACAGCGCCACGCCGGTTTCCTTGCCGCGCGCCAGGCTGCCGCCGATCGCGAACGCCTCGAGCACCGTTTCGTTGCTGGCCGTCAGCGTGATGTCGCCCGCGGCGATCACCGTGGCGTGCTTCACGTAGGCCAGCACTGTTTCGACCACGTAGTTGCCGGAATAGCCGACTGCCGCCGCGACGGCGGTTTCGCCCTGCGCTTCCGGCCGCTCCTTCTTCTCGTTGGCCGCCGCGGCGCCGGCAATGGCGATGCCGCCGATGAAACCGTCGTCCTTGGCGCGCACGTCCACGGCGCCGGCCGAGGTGAAGCGGCCGCCTTCGAGCAGGTCCGCCTCGGTCTTCCGGCTGCCGATCAGCGCCTCGGTCCGGCGGTTGACGTCGTTGATGACGAGCGAGCCGCCGACGCCGCCGCGCGCCGAGGTCGCCAGGGTGCCGGCCACCGACACCAGGTAGGTCGAATCGGTCGCCTTGACGCGCGTTGAAACGCCGCCGTCGGCGCCGCTGTCCACCGAATCGTTGCCCACCTGAATCACCGCGCCGTCCGCAATCTGCGCGATGGTGGTGTTGTCGACCTCGGTGTAGACCGCCACGCCGTTGAAGGCGAAACGATCGGCCTGGCTGCCGGAAGCGCCAAGCGTGACCCCGAGGACGCGGTTGCTGGCCTCGACCTTCAGGCTGTCGGCATACAACAGCACGCCATCCTCGATGGTGGCCGAAACGTCGTCGAAGTAGTGGAAGCCGAGGCCGGTGACGCCGACCACGTCGAGCGTGTTGTCGGTGTTCTGGGTCTTCTTGTCGAACTTCTTGGCGACGTCGGAGGTGCCCATCCACGAGCTGAAGTTCCACTTCGACTTGCTGACGGTGTTGGCGCTCTGGCCGATGGTGGCGGTGGGGACGTTGCCGCCGAGGTTGATCGTCTGGTTGACGCTCTCGGCAAACACGGTCACGTGCTGGTTATCGTTGCGCAGCGATTCGTCCTGGTTCACGCGCGCGCCCGACTTGATCGTCGCGATCGCGTCGTGGCTCAGGGTCAGCACCGTCACGGCGCCGGCGATCGACAGGTCCTTCTGCCGGATCGCGGCCGCCTGGCTCCAGCTGTCGGCCAGGTTGTTGTCCAGGCCCAGGTTGCTGTTCATGTAGCTCGTGAGGTTGCGAGCCGCCTTCATGAACGAGCCGCCCACGCCGGCCTCGGTCAACCCGAGCTTGCGCCACTTGAGCGTGTCGCTGTAGTCCTCGTTGCCCAGGATGACCGACTGGCCGTCCGCGCCGATGTAGCGGTAATAGGATTCGTCGTCGCCGCCGTGGCTGTAGTCTTTGGCCAGCTGCACCTGGTCGCCGCCGTACATCGTCTTGGTGCCGGCACCGGTGCCGTAAGTGGTCGGCTGGCTGAAGAACGGCGAGAACAGGTTGACGCCCCACAGGCTCAAGGGGTCGATCTCGTTCAGGGCGCGGGCCCGCACCGTGATGTCGCCTTGCGCGTCGAGGGTGGCGTCGCCCTCGATGAAGGCCTTGGCCTGGTTGTCGTACACGCCGACGGCCACGGCGAGGGCGAAGCCCTTGCCCGCCCGCTTCACCTTGACCTTGCCGGTGGAGTCGGTGGTGTCGGTGTTGCCGTTGGCGTCCTCCTTGGCCGCGACCGATTGCGCCGAGGCCGACACCGCCGGCCGGTTCTTGATGGTGGAGGTGACGTTCACCGCCCCACCGGCATGCACCACGGCGCGGTCGGCGGTATTGCCGTCACCGATCCGGGCGATGGTTTCGTTGAGGTCGTCGACCACGGCGACGCCAGCGGACAACTGGAAACTTGGCGAGGATTCCTTCGGAATTTCCTTGCCCTTGTGTTCGTACCACTTCGTCAGGAGGTAGTTCTTGATCGGGCCCGTGATGGGGCTGAACAGCCCGCCCCAGAACGCGCCGTTGACGTCGTCCAGCAGGTCGCCGGTGGAATTCAGGCCGACCCCGGCGTGGGCGGTGACGCCGTTCACCACCGAGGGCGCGAGGACCGCCTTGTTGCGCTCGAGCGGGGCCTTCTCCTGCTTGGCCGTGACGTTGATGCTGCCGTCGACATCGGCGTCGCCGTCGAGCCAGGCGTTGGTGTGGCCGCGCTCGATGCTGATGGCCACCGCGGCGGCGACCATGCCGTCGCCGCCGGGGCTGGACCGCGCCAGCGTGCGGTTGCGATCGAGCGTGTCGGCCTGCACGAACAGGTCGCCGCCGACATCCAGGGTGGCGGCGGTCTGGACGTGCGCAGTGGCGTCGGAATCGATCCGGCTGAAGGCGAACGCCGGCGCGACGCCGGCGATACCGGCCGAGTCGCCGACCACGTCGATGATCTGGTCGGTGCTGGCGCGCACGGTCAGGTCACCGGTGGTCGTGATGTCCGCGTTGCCGATCTCCGCCTTGGCGTCGGTGTGGGCCAGCCCGATGGCGACCGAGGCGAAGATCGCGATCGGCGCCGCGGCGACCCGCACCCTGGCGCTGGACCAGGCCGTGAAGTCGGCGGCCTCGATGATGGTGGTGCTGGTCGAGGTGCCGATGGCGACCTTGGCGATCGAGTCGCCCTTGGTGACCCCGGCGATGAACGACAGGCCTTCCAGCGCGCCGACCAACCCGTCGGCGATGTTGAAGCCGAACTCCTTGCCGCCGTCCTCGCCCCAGTCGCTCTTGTTGAAGAAGCGCTGGCTGTCGGCGGTGGCGATGACCTCGACGTCGCCGCCGCGGATGGTGACGGCGCCGATGTCGATCGAGACGTCGATGTAGTCGAGGTTGGCGAAGCCGAGGAAGCCGGCGTCGCCGGTGAAGGCGCCGCCCTTGGCGCGCTCGTCCTTGGCCCAGATCTGGACCCGGCCATCGGTGCCGCTGGCGGAGGTCGCGTCGATTTCCAGGTGCTGGATAGTGGACGAGCCGGCAACCGTGGAACCTTGCAGGCTGACCTTCTCGGTGGCCCAGATGAGGATGTCGCCGGCATTGCCCACCAGGCTGCCGGTGTAGATGCGGCCGCCGGTGACGGTGATGTTCTTGGCCTTCAGCGTCACGTTCCGGCCCGGCCGGTCGACGTTGATGGATGTGATGTTCTCGGTGTCGATCGTCTCGCGGTTGTCGGCGTTGGCGTTGCCGACCTGGTCGATCCACGCGAAGTCGGCGTTGTCGATCGTGCTGCCGGCGCCCAGGATGACGATCTCGTTGGCGCCGGCGCCGGTGTCGAGGGTGACCCTCTGCGTGCCGGTGAGGCCGCTGATGTCGATCTTGAAGACGTCGTCACCGCTGCCGCCAGTGAGGGTGTCGGCGCCGCCGCCGGAGACGATGGTCACGGAGCCGGTGAAGCCCGACGCGTCGATCGTGTTGGCCAGCGTGCCGCCGGTCAGTTCGGCCCGCTCGATGCCCGAGAGCGTGTCGGTTTCGATCGTCCCGCCGTTGTTGCTGACGAGTTTGTCGTCGTCGAGGTCGAAACTGACGTCGCGCGACTCGACCAGCAGGTCGATGCCGCCACCGCCGGTGATCGAATCCTCACCCAGGCCGCCCACCAGTCGGTCCGAACCGGCGCTGCCCACCAGCGTGTCGTTGCCGTCGCCGCCGTCCAGCGAGACCCAGGCCGCCGAAAGGGCCGTGCCGGTGAACACCGTGGGCGTGCCGGTCGCCGCCGCGCCCAGGATGCCGAGGTCAGCCGCGGCGTTCGAGCCGTTCAGCGCCGTCACGGTGAGCACGCCGGTCCCGGTGGAGCTGTCGGTGAGCCGGATCGCCCCGGTCGTGGTGAGGCTGGCCACCAGCGACGGGTGCGCTTCGGACAGGAGGTCGAGGACTTCCTGCAGGGTCTGCAGGCCGCTCAGGTCGACGTCGACCTTGGCGCCGCTCGCCAGCGTGACGCGCAGGTCCTTGCTCTCGTCGCTGAAGGAGGTGCCGACCAGGACGCCGGCGGTGCCGGCGCCCAGGATGCCAAGGTCGGCGGCAGCCAGCGAGCTGTTCAGCGCCGTCACCTGGAAAGTGCTGGAACCGGTCGTCAGGTCGACCAGCTTGATGGCGGTGCCGCTGTCATCCAGCGAAGCCGTCAGCCGGGTCGGCGCCTGGTTCAGCGCATTCAGCACCCGCTGCAGCGACCAGTCGAAGCTGATATCGACGTCGATGTGGGTGGAGTCGCGCAGCGTGATGCGCAGGTCGCTGCCGGCCACGGTGCGCACGCCGGCGCCGTCGTTCAGCGCCGCGATCGGCGTGTCGTCTTCGACCCCGGCCAGGCTGGCGGCAACGCCGTCGGTGGTGCGCACGCCCTGGCCGTTGTGCAGCCACTGCAGTTCGGTGTCACTGTTGACGCCCGAGAAACCGGAGGCATCCAGCACGTCGCCGAAACTGCCGCTGGTCAGGCGCGCCTGTTCGAAGCCGGACAGGCGATCGACCTCGCTGGAGCCGATCGACAGCGTCGCGTCGGTGAGCGTGAAGCCGGTGTTGCGCTCTTCCACCACGGTATCGGCGCCGGCGCCGCCGGCCAGCAGGTCGTTGCCGCCGCCGCCGGTCACCAGGTCATTGCCGCTGCCACCCAGCAGCACGTCGGCGGATGCGGTGCCCTTGAGCACGTCGTCGCCAGCGCCGCCCACCAGCGTGACCCGGCCGCCGTAGCCGGAGGCATCCATCGTGTTGGATCCGGCAGCGCCGGTGAGGTGCGCCGCCTCGATGCCGGCCAGCGAATTGGTCGCGGCCGCACCCTGGGTGGTCACCGTGACGGTGATGCTGCCGCCGCCCACCAGGGCGGTGCCGGAAGCGCTGAGGTCCTCAACGCTCAGGCCCGCCGCCGGGCCGCGGAACGTGACGTACCAGGGGCCGCCGGCCACCGGGCGCGAGACGGAAATGTCCTCGTCGCCGATGTTGGACAGTTCCAGCAGGGCCGACTTCAAAGTCGGCGAAGTCGCATCGAAGGCGATCGCGCGCGTAGTCTGGCCGTCGAAGGTGAGCGTGAAGGTGCCGCCGGTCGTCGTCTCCCCGGTCAGGCTGATCATCACCACTTCGCTGGCGCCCTCGCCCATGTCGAGCGTGGCAGTGGTCGTCGTGCCCGAGAGCGTGAAGCGGGAGTCGCCCGACTCGACCACCGTGTCGAAACCGTCGCCGCCGGTGAGCGTATCGATGCCGGTCCCGCCGGTGAGGAAGTCGTCGCCGCCGCCGCCGGTCAGGACGTCGTTGCCGGCGCCGCCGACCAGGATCACCGCACCGGTGAAGGTGGCGGCCGAGATGGTGTTGGCCGAGGCACCGCCGGTCAGCGTCGCCCGCTCGATGCCGGACAGCGTGTCGGCCGCATCGCTGCCGATAGTGAGGCTGCCGTTGGTGAGGGTGAAGTTGGCGTTGCGCGACTCGACCAGCCGGTCGATGCCGCCGCCGCCGGCCAGCGTGTCGGTGCCGCCGCCGCCGCCGAGGATGTCGGCGCCGGCGCTGCCGGTCAGGCTGTCGTGGTCCAGCCGGCCGTCCAGCCGCACGTTGCCGGTGACGACGCTGGCGCCGCTCAGCACGCTGCCCGAACCCAGCAGGCCCAGCAGCCCGAGATCCTGGGCCGCATGGGAGCCGTTCTTGGCGAGGACGGCGAACGTCCCGCTGCCGCCCGAGGTGTCGTGCAGGTCGATGCCGGTGCCGTCGGCGTTGATCACCGCCGACAGCCGCGCATCCGCGGCCGCGAACAGCGCCAGCACTTCCTGCAGGTTGGCGGCGCCGGTCAGGTCGATGTTGACGCGCGTGCCGTCCCGCAGGCGCACCTGCAGGTCGGCGCTGACGTCGGTGATGATCCCGCCCGACAGCACGCCGCCGCTGCCGGTGCCGAGGATGCCGAGGTCAAGCGCCGCCAGCGAGGTGCCCAGCGCCTGCACGGAAAGGTGGCCCGACCCGGTGCTGGCATCGGTCAGCCAGAGCGCGCTGCCGGCGTCGTCCAGGCGCACGCCCAGCTTGCCAGGGGCGACCAGGTTGGCGGCCCCTGTGATCGCGTCGAACAGGTCCTTCAGCGTGCCGGCCGCATCGACGTCGACATCGACGAACTGGCCGTCGCGCAACATGATGCGCAAATCGGTGCCGGTGACGGTACGGACACCGTCGCCGCCGTTGAGGGCGGCCAGGTGGGTCACGTTTTCCAGGCCGGTGAGGTCGAGCATTTCGACGTCGCTGGTGCCGACGCCGCTGCCACCGTTCAACGCGGACAGCAGCGTCACGTCCAGGCCGCCGACGATGGCGCCGCCATGCAGGGTGGCGGTGAGCACGGCCAGCTGGCCGCCTTGCAGCGTGCCGCCGATGGCGGCCGCGGTCAGGCCCAGCTGCGCCGCCAGGCCGGAGATCGAGAAGGCACTGAGGGCAGTGGTTCCAAGCTGCGTGGAGCTGTCGACCAGCTTGATTCCGCCGGCGAGGATCTGCGCATCGAGCGAAGCGTGCGCGGTCTTTATGGCGGCGAGCACGTCGGCGACGGTCTTGGCGTCCGCGAGGTCGACGCGCACCAGGGCGCCGCTGCGCAATCGCACGTGCAGGTCGTTGGCCGCCAGGTCGACGCCGGAGCCGCCATTGAGCAGCGCCAGCGGCGTGTCGGTGCGCAGCGGGGCGGCGGAGAAGCCGGAGACATTGATGGTGTTGCCATGGGCGCCGCCGGTCAGCGACGCGGTTTCGAAACCGGCGATGACGTCGTCGACGCCGTTCATGGCCAGGCTGGTGTCGGTCAGTGTCTGGTCGCTGTCCTCGACCTCCAGCAGCGTGTCGAAGCCCAGGCCCCCATCGAGGTTGTCGGCGCCGGCGCGGCCGCGCACGGTGTCGGCACCCGCGCCGCCGACCAGGATGTTGGCGAAGTTGTCGCCGGTGAGCTGGTCGTCGTAGGCGCTGCCGGTGACGTTGCGAAAGCCGGTGACGCGGAAGAAGCCGGTGGCCGTCTCGGCCTTCAGGTCGACCACCACGCCCTCGTCGAAGGCGCTGTAGTCCAGGCTGGCAGCGCCGCTGCCGGCCAGCAGGCGTTCGACGTTCTCCGCCGTGACGCTGTTGCTGCCGGAGGTCGCGGTGAAGGTGCCGTCGGCCCTCACGGCGACGGTCAGCGCCCCGGTGATGGCGGAGAAATCGAACTGGTCGTTGCCGTCCGCGGCCTCGCCTTCTTCGCCCACGATGTCGGTGCCCCACAGCACGGTGAACACGTAGCGGTCGTCGCCGGCGTCGCCGAGCAGCGTGTCGTTGCCGGCGCCGCCGGTCAGCACGTTGGCCAGCGCGTTGCCGGACAGCTTGTCGTTGCCGGCGCCGCCGACCAGGTTCTCGACGACGTCGCCGCTCGAGAGCGTGAGCGTCAGGCCGCTCTTGACCTGCTGCGCGGTGGCGCTGGCGAGGTCGACGGTGATGGCCGCGGTCTGCAGCGAGAAATCCAGCGTGTCGGTGCCGCCGGCGCTCTCGTCGATGATGAAGGAACCGGCCGCGCCGGTGTTGAAGCGATAGGTGTCGGCCCCGGTGCCGCCCTGCAGGACCTCGGTGCCGGTGAAGGTGATGTCGCCGAGCGAGCCGCCGTTGGAGCTGGCAAGCACCCAGAGGTTGGTAGCGTCGGCGGCACTGAGAGTGTCCGTGCCGGCGCCGCCGGTGACTGTCGCCGCCACGCCGGACAGCGCAATGAATTCGAAGGTGTCGTCGCCATCCTTGCCGTCGGCCACGATCGAGGTCACGTCCTGGAACCGCGTGGTCGTGTCGCCGACCCGCAGGTCGATGGTGTAGCCGGCGGTGCTGGCCCCGATCTGCGTCACCACCACCCGGTCGACGCCGTCGGTCAGGTTGGCCGTGAGGATGCCGCTCGCCAACGAGCCGATCGGGTCTCCCGACAGCAGCACCCGCTGTTCGAGCATCTCGAACAGCACCTTGCGGCGGAAGCGCGGGGGTATGGAGTGCCGCCGGGCCCGCCGGCGGATGGCACGCAGCTTGGAAGGAAGGACCCGGGTCAGGGAGAGGGCGCGGGCCCCCACCTTCCGAACGAATTCAGAAACGGACCACGACTGCGCCATGACAACACCCCGCTCACTCGGTTACCCCGGGAACGGAACAACCGCGCATTTGGCCAGCGCTTCGTTGCGAGTCCCCGAGTTTTGTTGTTTGCACAGGCGTCTCCCAACGCCTTACCGCCGTGCTCAAGTCATGTTACAAGCGTATGCATGCCTGTGCAATGGCAGGAGACGAGCGGCGCCGCCCCGCACGCTTTGGTTCGCAGCTGGTGGCGCGCCCGGGACGGAGTCAGGCGGCGGGTTCGCCCTTCACGGCGGCGGCGCGCGCCTCGCCGGGGGCCGGTTCCGCGCCGTTGGCGACGGTGGTCACCGGCGCGGCGGACGAGAGACGCTCACGCATGCCGGCGAAGTTGCGCATGGAGAGCAGGTGTGAGTAGATCAGCTCCATCTCGTCCGACTTGACCAATTCCGCCAGCTTGTCCGACGGCAGGGTCTTCAGCCGGGCGCGGTCGACCGCCATGAAGCCGCTGAGGGCGATCTTCTCGCCGGAGGCCAGGCTGATCTGGGCCCGCATCGGCTCCAGCAGGTTCAGGTCCTTCAGCTTGCGGCAGAACGCCTGCGTGCGCTGGAACTCCACCTGGTATTGCTGGAGGAACTTCAGCACGTTCTGGGTGTACTGCGACGGCTTTTCCGCCGGATCGTACAGGGCCTGTCCCTTGCCGGCCTGGTTGAAGCCGGAGAACGATTCGTCGATGCACAGCGTGAAGGTCTTGCCCTCATCGCGGCTGGAGAACACGAACGGGTAGCGCCGCAGGAAGGCCGGCACGTACCGGGCCCTCCAGCCACCGTCCTCGGCGAGGTACAGGTTCTCCTCGTCGCGCACCCCCAGCAGCACGGCCGGCGTGACGACGTCGCCCGTGCCCGCGAAGATGATCGCGTATTCCGTTGCCGCCGCCGGGAACTCCACCGCGGTCAGGGGCACCGAGTTGATGGCGCGGCTGAAGCCGAAGTCCGCGCCGACGTCGATAGACCAGTTGCCATGGCGGCCGTTGGACACCGGGACTGCGCTCTCGTAGATCATGAGTTGCTTGGCCATTCTTCTCTCCTGTGTGAAAAAACTATCCGGCCTTGCGCGGCGCGGAACGCGCCGGCCTGATGTCGAGCCCGTTGAAGACCGCCTTGCAGCGGATGCCGGCGGGCATGCGGCGCTGCGGGTTGGCGAGTTCCAGGCGTACGCCGAAGGTGCCGCTCGCGGCGTCCACCAGCCGGTCGATCACGCGCACGCGCGCCGTGTAGCGGGCGCCGGCGGGGATTTCGGGCAGCACGTCGACCTCCATCCCCGGCGTGACCCGCCCGAAGGCTTCGACCGGCAGCAGGACTTCGACGTGGAGCATGTCGATCTCGGCGAGCTTCAGGATCGGCTTGCGGCCGACCCCCGCCTCGGCGAACTCGCCGGGGTGCAGCATGCGTTCCACAACCACGCCGTCGATCGGGCTGCGGATGGTCTTCAGGCGAATGATCTCCATCTGGCGCGCCAGCTCGAGCTCCGCCACCTTGCGGTTGTCCTTCGCATCGAGCAGGCCGGCTTCGGCAAGCCGCTGTTCGGTGGCGGCCTCTTCGCGCGCCTGCTCCGACACGTACTTCTGCGCTTCCAGGTTCTTCAGGCGCACCAGCTTGCCCTTGCTGAATTCGAGGCGCGACTCGCCCGACTGGACTGCCCCTTCCATCACGGCGCGATGGCGTGCGATGGCCGCGGTGGCGCGGTCCACCGAAGTGTCGAGCACCACCAGTTCCTGGTTGCGCTTCACGATGTCGCCACGGTCGACGGTGATGCGGTCGATGATGCCCTCGATGGGTGCGCGCAGCTCGATGACGCGGCGCGGTTCGATGACGCAGTCGAACTCGGCGGCGTTCGCCACGGCGGGCGCCAGCATCGCGGCGGCCAGCGCCGCGAACAGGACTTCGATGCTTGGCACAACTCTCATGTCCGCCCTCATTCGGCCGCGCCCGCGAAGGCGAGCGCCCGGTCCAGCCGCTTGTCCTGCTCCAGCGTCGCGCGGCGGTCCGCCGCATTGGCCGATTCCGCCGCCTGCTGCGCCCGTGCCTTCAGCAGCGACGCAGCCCAGCCGGGTAGCGGCCGGTCGCTGGCGCCATAACGGGCCGCCAGCGTCGCGGCCAGCCCGCCGGCGTGGCGCGCGAATATATCATCGTCGAGCGCGATCACTGTCTCGTAGGAACCCGGGTCGCCCTGGCGGGCGCAGCGGCCGAACAGCTGGCGGTCGATGCGGCCCGACTCGTGGAACTCGGTGAGGATGACGTGCAGGCCGCCGCGCGCCAGCACGTCCGGGTCCGGCTTGATGTCGGTGCCGCGCCCGGCCATGTTGGTGGCGATGGTGACCCGCCCTGCTTCGCCGGCACGGGCGACGATCGCCGCCTCCTCGCTGTCCTGGCGCGCGTTCAGCACGACGTGCTCGATGCCGCGCTGCGCCAGCACCGCCGCGAGCTCCTCGGAGGCCGCCACCGAGCGGGTGCCGACCAGCACCGGCCGGCCCGTTTCCCGCACCCGCGTCAGCGCGTCGGCCACCGCCTGCCACTTGCGCTCGCGCCGGGCGAAGAGGTGCACGCCCTCGTCGCGCCGCAGCACCGGCCGGTTGGTCGGAATGCGCGCTACCTTCAGGCCATAGACCGCCTCCAGTTCCGGCGCAACTTCCATCGCCGTGCCGGTCATGCCGGCGACGCGCAGGTAGCGGCGAAACAGCCGCTGGTAGGTGATGCGGGCCAGCGTGCCGCGCCGCGCAGTCACCTCGCAGCCTTCCTTGGTTTCCACCAGCTGGTGCAGGCCCCGTTCCCACGAGCGGTCCGGCATCACGCGGCCGGTGTACTCGTCGATGATCATCACCTTGCCGTCGCGCACCAGGTAGTGCACGTCGAGCTCGAACAGGTGCAGCGCCGCCACCGCCTGCTGCGCCAGTTCCTCGCGGGCGCGGGCCGAGCGCCAGGTCGCCGGCAGCGCCTCGCCCAGTTCCTTCAGCCGCGCGCGGCCCCGCAGCGTGAGGGTGGCGGAGCGGTCGCGCCGGTGCACCAGGAAGTCCTCGCCCAGCGCGAGCTGCCGTCCCATGCCCAGCGCCTGGGCATAGAGTTCCGCCTCGGCATCGGCGTCCCCGCCGCCGGAAATGATCAGCGGTGTCCGCGCCTCGTCGACCAGCACGCTGTCGGCCTCGTCGACGATGGCGAAAGCCAGGCCGCGCAGCAGCAGCCGGTCCATCCGGTCGTCGAGGCCCAGCATCTTGCGCAGCAGCAGCCGCCCGCGCCCGCGGTTGGAGGCCAGCGTGATGCCGTCGCGCAGGTAGTCGAAGCCGATGTCCTTGTTGGTGCAGTAGGTGATGTCGGCCGCGTAGGCGGCACGGCGCTCGTCGGGGTCCTGGTCCTGCCGCGCGATGCCCACGGTCAGGCCGAGCGCGGCATACACGGGACGCAGCGCATCGCCATCGCGGCCGGAAAGATAGTCGTTGACCGTGACCACGTGGACCGGCAGGCCGGCCAGCGCCGCGGTCGCCGCCGGCAGCGTGGCCGTCAGCGTCTTGCCCTCGCCGGTTTCCATTTCCGCGAGCAGGCCGCTCAGCATGGTGTGCCCACCCATGATCTGGACCGGGAAGTGGCGCATGCCCAGCTCGTGCTGGGCGGCGGCGCGCACCAGCGCGAAGCTGCGCGCGGCCAGCTCCGGCACGAAACCCTGGCGCAGCAGCAACGGACGCAGCGCTTCGGCCTCGCCACGCAGGGCCCGCTGCCCGAGCGCATCGATGCCTGGCTGCAAGCGTTCGACTTCGTCCACCAGCGCCCGTGCGCGCCGCAGCGCAGTGGGCAGCGGCCGCTTGAGCCAGGCGGCGGCGGCCAGCAGCCGGCGGTCGAACGCGGTCTCCTTGGCGTCGGCCCGCTCGGGGTATGGCGCGGGCCCGCGTTCGGCGGTGCGCCAGAACACCGCTTCAGACATTGAAGCGCTCCAGGAAGGCCTGCCGCAGCCGCCGGTACCACTGGGCGGCCAGCGGCTCGGACGGGTGGGTGAAGCGGACGTAGGCACGGCCGCCGTAGCTCGCGCTCCTCACATCGGGCGGCAGCTCGAGGTCGAACTGGAAGCTGCTGGCAAGCGCCCGGCCGCCGTGCGGATCGCGCGGGTCGGCCGCGATGGTCCCGCCGCCTTCGCTGGTCAGGGCCGCGCTCGGCAGCTGGTCGCGCGCGGCCGGCACTTCGCGCACCAGCTTGGCCGGATGAACCACGGAAAGCTGGTCGGCGAGCCGCACGTCCGCGCGCACCACGCCGGCCCGAACCACCTCGATGTCGTCCTGGGAGACGACGGCACGCACCAGCGTGCGCGCATCCTGCGCGACGTACCCGAGCAGCTCGCCCTTGCGCACGTAGCGCCCAGGCAGGTCGTCGGGCCGGTCGATCACGAAGCGGCCGGAGGCACCGCTGCGCGCTACCAGGTGCCCTTCGCGCTCGCGCAGCCGCGCGAGGGCCGCGCTTTCACGCGCGATGTCCTGCCGGGTGAGGTCGGCCTGTACCCGGTCGTCGAAGCGCTGGCTGTCCAGGCGGGCTTCGTGTTCGTCCAGCCGCGCCTCCGACAGAGCGATCTGCGCGGCCAGCAGGGGATCCTCGGTTTCCAGCAGTGCCGTGCCCGGACGCAGCGCGCTGCCCGGAGGCAGCAGCACGGCGCGCACGAAGCCATTGGCACCGGCCCGGACCTGCGCCTCGTCCGGCAGCCAGACGATGCCTTCGGTGCGCGTGCGCAGCGGCATCGGCACCACCAGCACGAAGGCCACGACAGCGACGGCGATGGTGGTCGCGATGGTGACGGCCCGCTGCCGGGCGCCCTGCGCGCGCGGCAACGCGGACAGGTGGCTGACCGCCTTGAACAGCGGCATGCCAACCATGGTCGCCACGCCCCACAGGGCGAGCAGCACCCCGATGAAGAACCAGGCACTCGCCACGTAGACCACGATGGCGACCAGGACGGTGATGCGGTAAGCGAAGGCCAGCGGGGTCCAGACCCGCAACCAGTTGCGTTCGCCGGGCGTCAGCAGCGGCGGCTCGGCCTGGCGCACGCGCAGCAGGTAGCGCTCCGCAAGGTAGCGCCAGTACTGGTTGCCGCGCTGCGCCAGGTTTGGCATCTCGATCAGGTCCGCCAGGATGTAGTAGCCGTCGAAGCGCAGCAGCGGGTTGGCGTTGAAGACCAGCGTCGACACGCCCGCGATCAGCATGACGTTGAAGGCGACCGCGCGCACCAGGCCGGGCTCGGCGGCGGCCCAGACCAGCATCGCCAGCGCCGACAGGTACAGCTCCACCAGCATGCCCGCCGAGCCGACCAGCACCCGCCGCCACTTGCTGCGAAAGCCGTTCGCCGCCGAGGCTTCGACGTAGGGCACGGGCGTGAAGACGAGCAGCAGGATGCCCATGTCGTGCACCTCTCCGCCCCCCGCCTTCACGGTGTAGGCGTGGCCGAGTTCGTGCAGGAACTTGACCACCGGGAAGCACAGCCAGAGCAGCAGCAGGTTGTGGGCCGACAGCACCCGGTCGTCCATGTTGCGCGTGAGCTCCGGCAGGTGGACGACCGCCAGCGCGATCGCCACCAGGGCGAGCAGGCAGAACACCGCCGCGCCCACCGGGCCGAACAGCGGCTTCACATACGGCAGCGTCCGGGTGAGGAAGCGGTCGGGATCCCAGAGCGGGATGCGGATGCTGAACGGGCTCTTCCAGCGGGAAGCGTTGCGCGAGCGTTCCTGCTGGCCGTAGCGCTCGAACAACTCCGCCGAATCCGGATTGACCTCGCAATGCAGCAGGTCGGCCGCATGGAGCTGCGACACGAGGCGGATCACCTCCTCCTGCCCCGGCGCGTCGTCTTCGAGCTGTTCGGCGGCCTCGGTCCAGATCTCGTCCATCGTCCGGCGGCCATCCATCAGCCCGAGCAATTGCCAGGCGGCGGGCGTGAAGCGATTGAAGCGGCCGGAGGCCGTGTCCTGCACCACGTACCAGACCTCGCCGCGGAAGCGGTGCCGACGGACCTTCGCCTGCGGTTTCATCGAGGGTTTGAGCCGGGCAAGCCGGTACCACGAGGGGCTGAGGAACGACTCGGAGGACATCAGGAATCCTCCCCCAGGCTTGTCCGCTGCGCGGCCTGCGCCTCCCCCCTCCGCAAGCGGAGGGGGCGAGCGCCTTCGGGCGGCCGTGCGGCGCTCATGGCATCCAGGTCCAGAACGCGAGCCGCGCCCAGTCGGTAAAGGTGCGTGTCCAGATCCACGCGAGCTTTGCCTCGCCGGCGCCGACCTTGCCCACGCCTTCCATGCCCGGACGCAGCGTGGGCGGCGTCTCGTCGAGCGCCGCCTCGACGCGGAAGTAGTTGCGGCCGTCGCGCGGCGTCGAGACCGAGGTCACGGTCTTCACGGTGAAGGGCAGCGTGCGTCCGGTGAGCCCCGCCAGGGCCAGCGTGCCGCGTTGCGCCGGCTCGACGTAGCGGATGTCGCGCTCGTCCACCTGCAGCACGACGCGGTAGGCATCGAGCGGCGCCAGCTCGAACAGCACCTTGCCCTGCTCCAGCGGCGCCCCCAGCAGCTGCGACAGGTCGCCCGAGACGATGATGCCGTCGAAGGGCGCCGTCAGCCGCGTCTTCGCCAGCTTGCCTTCGACCAGCGCGAGCTGGGCGTCGGCCTGGCCGACCTGCGCGGCGAGGATGCGCGAGGCGACGCGGTCGCGCCTGGCCAGGGCGTCGCGGTACTTGCGCTCGGATTGTTCCTTCTCGCTGGCCCAGCGCACACGCTCCAGCGCGAGGTCCTTGTCATCGAGCCGGGCCAGCAGCTGGCCCGCCCTCACGCGTTCGCCGGCGCGCACGTTCGCCTCGGCGAGGAAGCCTTCGAAGGGCGCGACGACGGCGCGTTGCGTCGCGCCTTCGATCAGGGTCTTCGCCGAAATCCGGAACTGGCCGCTCACGAAGACCATGAACAGGATCGCCGCCGCCGCAACGGCTGCCCCCAGCTTCAGCGTAGGACTGCGGGGCCCGAGCAGGCGGTCGCGCAGGGAGACGAGGGCATCGATCCAGCGGCCGGTAACCCAGCGCTCGGACTCGAGCATCCGCTCCAGGCCGGGGGCGACCAGCTCCGCGGCCACTTCGACCAGCAGCACGGCTTCGGCATCGAAGGCCGGCCCGTCACTGCGTTCCAGCAGCAGCGCCCCGACGCAACGGCCGCCACTCAGCAAGGGCACGCCCAGCACGGCTTCGGCGGAAGCGCGGGCGGCGAGCTCGCGGTGCGCGACGTTGACGCGCCCGCGCGTTGCCGTCGGCGCCGGCAGCGCGATGGCCGCTTCCTGGTCGATCGCCTCCTCCATCGCGTTCTCGATCGCCTCGACCAGCTGCGAGTTCGGCTCGAACCAGGCGGTGCGGGAAATGGCCTGCAGCTTCACCACGCCCTTGCGCGCGATGCCGAGGCTGACGCGGTCGGCCTGCACGCGGGTGGCGAGCTCGTTGACGAGCGCGATGGCCGCCTCGCCCAGGTCGCGGTGTTGCTGCGTCGCCTGCAGCAGGTCGAGGCCCGCGGCAGCGCGTTCCAGGCGGTGCGACTCCCGCCCGGCGCCCTGGCGGCGCAGCAGCGCCTCGAGCCAGCCGGCGCCCCACAGCAGCTGGCGCAGGACCCCCTGCAATGCGGCTTCGGGCCGGGTCGCGACGTCCAGAACGACCGTGCCGTGGACCTCGCCGTCGGTTTCGACTGGATAGGCGACGTGGAGCGTTCCGGGCGTGACGTGCTCGCTGTCGGCCGCGTCGAGGCCGAGAATCGTGCCGCGCCGGCCTTTCAGCGCGCGCTCGGCGGCCTCGGTGAGGTAGCTCACGTCCCGCCGCGGGTCGGGCCACACGGCGGCCGGGACGTAGGCCTCGGCGCCCGGCGCGCGCAGCAGCAGCAAGCCGGCCCGCACGCCGGCAACGGCCGTGCACTGCAGCGCGAGCCAGGCCTGGCAGAACTCGGCGTCCGAAGCGGCCGATGCGAACGACGACCACGCCTGCGCATCGCCCGCTGGCGCCGCCTGCTGGGCGGCGCCATCGCGGTGGCCGAAGGGCGCGGAAGTGACAGTGGTCATCGCTTGGGCCTCGAAGGGCACCCTCCTTGTGTTTCAGCTGGCGCGGCGGCGGGTCGCCGGAAGCGGGTGGCCCGTCAGGAAGGCAGTTTTCGCTCCGCCCGCTTGCGCGGCTTGGCCTCCGGCGCCTTGGGCTCCGGCTCCGGCTCCGGCGACGCCGCCATCGCCTCCGGCTGCGGCCGTGCAACGGAGGTGCTGCCCAGGCGGCCGCGCATCAGCGCGAAATTGCGCATGGACTGCAGGTGCAGGTAGATGAACTCGAGTTCGTCGCTCTTCGTCAGCTCCGCCAGCTTCGCGGCCGGCAGCGCCTTCAGCTTGTCGCGGCTCACGGCCATGAAGCCCGTGAGCGAGATGCGCTCGTCGGCGTTCACGCTGACCTGCGCCTGCATCGACTCCAGCAGTTCCAGCTCCTCGAGCATGCGGCAGAAGTCGCGCGTGCGCCGGAACTCCAGTTCGTATCCCTGCAGGAACTTGAGCACGCTCTCGGTATAGGCGCTGGCCTTGTTCTCTTCGTTGAAGAGGCGCTGGCCCCGGCCCTCCTGGTTGAAGCCGGTGAAGGGCTCGTCGATGCAAAGCATGAAGTTCTTGCCCTCGTCGGGGCTGGAGAACACGAACGGATAGCGCCGCACGAAGGCCGGCACGTATTTCGCGTCCCAGTCGCCCTTGTCGTTCAGGTACAGGTTCTCCGAAGCGCGCATGCCCAGGATGGCCGCCGGCACCAGCGAACCGGGCTGGCCGGCGAAGACGATCGAGTACTCGGATGCCGCGGACGCGAATTCGACGGTCGTGAGCGGCACCGAGTTGATGCTCTTGCTGAAGGAATAGTCGCGCGGCTCGATCGACCAGTTGCCGTGGCGGGCAGCGGAAACGGGAACGGCGGCTTCGTAAAACAGCAACTGGGTGGCCATCAGGTCACTTCCTTTCGTTTGGGGGCGTGGGAGATGAGGGTGATCGCCCCGCCAGAACGGCAAAGGCGCCGCCGCCGCCCAAACTGCCGGGTGCGAGGGTATCCATCGGGTTCTCCTCCCCGCATTCACTATATAGCGCGGTTCGTGAACTTGTCCACAGACGGTTTCACTCATTGCGGCTGGCGGCAGGGCGCTTTTCTGGCTTGCCATCCGGCAGTACCATCTGCGCGAGCAGCTCCACATTTCGCAGATGCACCGGGACTTCGGAAACCCTCAGCGCGATGCCGCCGCGCCGGATTGCGACGGCCTGGTGGACGGCTGGGCCCGAAAGCTCGCGAACGATCAGCCCGCGCATGCGAGCGCGGTGACCAGGGACGAAGGTCCTTTCTACTGCGCCACGTGCCATGCGGAAGTGATCCTGCGCAAAGGCGCCGAGCGTGCCGACCACTTCGCGCACGAGGCACCCAGGCATGGATATTCCGGAGGCGTGGAAGGTGCCTTGCATCGCGCGTGCAAGCAGGAGATCCACACGGCCCTGGCTGCCGAAAACCCGGACGGCCGCTGGGAAGTCGAGCGAACGATCCCCGCGCGTCCTGGCCTCGGCATCGCGGAAGCCCGCCCCGACATCAGCGGGCGCGTGCGCGGGCTGCCCGTGGCCATCGAGGTCCAGGCCAGTGCCCTCGGCATTGCCTCCATCCTTCAACGCACCCGGACGTACGCGCAGCGCCTGATTCATGTGTTGTGGATCGTTCCCTTGCGCGAACAGCTCGCCGACGATGGAATCCGCCCCCGGCTCCATGAGCGCTACTTCCACAGCCTGTACCTGGGCCGGACTTACTACTGGTGGCCAGGACTCGCCGCTACCGTGCTGCCGGTCCACTACGGGGCCTCCACCCACCGGGTGCCCTCATCGGAGTGGTACCGGCCAGGAATCGGCCACGTCCGGGTGGGTGGCTACGACGCGGCTTACCGGGCGATCAAGACGCCGTACTGCGGCCCCCGGCTGCAGATAAGCCAGGATTTCGCTCCCAGGCGGCGCGGCCCGTTCATCCCCGAGAACGAATGCAAGGCCGTGCCCGCCTGTGACCTTTGGCTGGACCGGCTCGCACCTTGGTGGTGAAACGCCGGAAACGAAAACGCCACCCGAAGGTGGCGTTTTGCATTTGATCCTGGTGGGTGATGCAGGTTTTGAACCTGCGACCCCTGCCGTGTGAAGGCAGTGCTCTACCGCTGAGCTAATCACCCGTTCCCGTTGCGGGAAGCCTTCAATTATGCCACAGCCGAAAAGGTGATCTGGCGCCAGACCGTCTTGCCGCCGCTCGCCTTGTCCAACTGCAGGAGCACGTCTTCGTGGGCCGCGGCCTCCTGGTCGCTGGCCAGCAGCACGGGCAGCGTGAACTGGCGCAGGTCGATGCGCGTCACGATGCCGCTGACGGCATGGGCATCGGCTTCGTCGATCAGCAGCGCGTCCTGGCCGCGGGTGAGGTTGATGTAGACGTCGGCCAGCAGCTCCGCGTCCAGCAAGGCGCCGTGCAGCGTGCGGCCGGAGTTGTCCACGCCCAGGCGGTCGCACAGCGCGTCGAGGCTGTTGCGCTTGCCGGGGTACATCTCCTTGGCCATCATCAAGGTGTCGGTCACCTTGCCCACCTGCCGCGTGAAGGCAGGGTGGCCGGCCAGGTCCAGTTCCTTGTTCAGGAAGCCGACGTCGAAGGCGGCGTTGTGGATGATGATCTCGGCGCCGGCCAGGTAGGCCATGAGTTCCTCGGCGACCGCGCCGAACCTGGGCTTGTCGCGCAGGAACTCGTTGCTGATGCCGTGCACCTTGAGCGCGTCCTCGTGCGAGTCGCGCTCCGGGTTCAGGTAGAAGTGCTTGTTGTTGCCCGTGAGCTTGCGCGCCACCAGCTCCACGCAGCCGATTTCGATGATGCGGTCGCCAGCTTCAGCCGACAGGCCCGTGGTTTCGGTATCGAGGACGATCTGGCGCATCCGCCCGATTATCCCCGACGGTCAGTGCTTTTCTTTCGCGTGGTTGATCGAATACTTCGGGATTTCGACCACCACGTCCTTCTGCGCCAGGATCGCCTGGCAGGACAGCCGCGAGTCCGCTTCGAGGCCCCAGGCGCGATCCAGCAGGTCTTCCTCGCTTTCGTCCATCTCGTTGAGCGAGCCGAAGCCCTCGCGCACGACGATGTGGCAGGTTGTGCAGGCGCAACTCATGTCGCAGGCGTGCTCGATCTCGATGCCGTTATCCAGCAGGGCCTCGCAGATCGACGTGCCGGAAGGCGCCTCGATCTTCGCGCCCGCGGGGCAGTACTCGGGATGGGGAAGGATCTTGATGACGGGCATTCAGAGGGCCTCTACGTTCCTGCCGGCCAGGGCTTTGCGGATACCCTCGTTCATGCGTTGCGCCGCGAAGGCTTCGGTGCCCTTCGCCAGGGCCTGCACCGCGGCTTCGACGACGGCGGCGTCCGTGCCCGTGTCCGCCACCTGCCGCAATTGCGCCATCAGCGCGGCGATCGCCTGGCGTTCGGCCGGCTCCAGCAGATTGCCGTCGGCATCCAGCGCGCTTTGCGTCGCCAGCAGCATGCGCTCGGCGTCCACCTTGGCCTCGGTCAGCGCCCGCACCTTGATGTCGGCCTCGGCGGTGGCGAAACTGTCCTGCAGCATCTGCGCGATCTGCTCGTCGGACAGGCCGTAGGACGGCTTGACCGCGATCTGCGCCTCGACGCCGCTGCCCTGCTCCCGGGCCGAGACGTTCAGCAGGCCGTCGGCGTCGATGGTGAAGGTCACGCGGATGCGCGCGGCGCCGGCCGCCATCGGCGGGATGCCGCGCAGCTCGAAGCGCGCCAGGCTGCGGCAGTCGGCCACCAGGTCGCGCTCGCCCTGCACCACGTGGATGGCCATCGCGGTCTGGCCGTCCTTGAAGGTGGTGAAGTCCTGCGCCTTGGCGGTCGGGATGGTCTCGTTGCGCGGCACGATGCGTTCGACCAGGCCGCCCATGGTCTCGATGCCCAGCGACAGGGGAATCACGTCGAGCAGCAGCAGGTCGCCGGTCGGGTTGTTGCCGGCCAGCTGGTTGGCCTGGATGGCGGCGCCCAGCGCCACCACTTCGTCGGGGTTCAGATTGGTCAGGGGCTCGCGGCCGAAGAACTCGGCGACGGCGACGCGGACCTGCGGCATGCGCGTGGAACCGCCCACCAGTACCACGCCCTGCACTTCGTCGCGCTGCAGCCTGGCGTCGCGCAGCGCCTTGCGCACGGCGACCAGGGTCCTGGCCGTCAGCTCCTTCGTGGCGGCTTCGAATTCGGCCCGCGTCACGGTGAGTTGCACCCCGCGGCCTTCCAGCGCCACGGGCACGGTGACGCTCGTTTCATCCGACAGCCGCTCCTTGACCGCGCGCGCCAGCATCTTGATGGCCGCCTTGGACGAGGCGCTGGTGGCCTGCAGGCCGGTGCGTTCCAGCATCCGGTCGGCCAGCGCGCGGTCGTAGTCGTCGCCACCCAGGGCCGAGTCGCCGCCGGTGGACACCACCTCGAACACGCCTTGCGTCAGGCGCAGGACGGAGATGTCGAAAGTGCCGCCGCCCAGGTCGTAGACGGCGTACAAGCCCTCGCTGCCGTTGTCCAGGCCGTAGGCGATGGAGGCCGCCGTCGGCTCGTTGATCAGGCGCAGCACGTTCAGGCCGGCCAGCCTGGCCGCGTCCTTGGTGGCCTGGCGCTGGGCTTCGTCGAAGTAGGCCGGCACGGTGATCACGGCGCCGTACAGGTCGTCGTTGAAGGTGTCCTCAGCCCGGTAGCGCAGCGTGGCCAGGATTTCCGCGCTCACTTCGACCGGCGACTTGCGGCCGGCGCGGGTCTCCAGCATCACCATGCCGGGTTCGTCGATGAAGCGATAGGGCAGCTTCTCGCGGCTTGCAATGTCGGCCAGGCCGCGGCCCATGAAGCGCTTGACCGAGGCGATGGTGTTCTCGGGGTCCTCGGCCTGCGCGGCCTGGGCTTCGTCGCCGATCTGGCGCTTGTTCTCCGGGAGGTAGCGCACCACCGAGGGCAGCAGCACGCGGCCCTGGGCGTCGGGCAGGCACTCGGCCACGCCGTTGCGCACGGACGCAACCAGGGAATGGGTGGTGCCGAGGTCGATGCCGACGGCAATGCGGCGCTGGTGCGGGTCGGGCGACGCGCCGGGTTCGTAGATCTGGAGCAGGGACATGGTGAGCGCGCTATTGTCCCAGTTGCGCCAGCCGGTTCTCGATGTCCTCGCCAAAGCGCTCAAGGAACATGAGGGCTCTGACCTGCTGGGCCGCCGCGGCGGCGTCGCCGTCGACGTCCAGCAGGTGCTCGATGCGGGCCAGCATCGGCCTGCGGCTGGCGGCCAGTTCAGCCGCGATGGCCTCGAGCTCTTCTTCGCCACGCGCTTCTTCCAGGGCTTCGCGCCACTCCATCTGCTGGTGCAGGAAGTCGGCCGGCATGGCGGTGTTGTCGTGGGCGTTGATTGGCGAGCCGAGCAGCTCGCACAGGTAGGCGGCGCGGTGCAACGGATCCTTCAGGCGCTGGTAGGCCTCGTTGATGCGCACCGACCATTGCAGCGCGATGCGCTGCGCCGCCGCGCCCTGGGCGGCGAACCTGTCGGGGTGGGCTTCGCGCTGGAGCTCCTTCCAGCGTGCGTCTATGGCGGCGCGGTCCTGCGCAAAGCGTTGCTGCAGGCCGAACAGTTCGAAATCGCTGGAGCTCAGGTTCACCGGCTAGACGCGGAAACTCTCTCCGCAGCCGCAGCGGTCCCGCTCGTTGGGGTTGTTGAACTTGAAGCCCTCGTTGAGGCCTTCGCGCACGAAATCGAGCTCGGTGCCGTCGATGTAGGCCAGGCTCTTCGGGTCGATCAGCAGCTTGACGCCGTGGTTCTCGAACACGATGTCCTCCGGCGCCACGTCGTCGACGTACTCCAGCTTGTAGGCCATGCCGGAGCAGCCGGTGGTCTTCACGCCAAGGCGCACGCCCACGCCCTTGCCCCGCTTGGCAAGGTAACGCGTCACGTGCCGCGCCGCGGCTTCGGTCAGGGAAACAGCCACGGCACTCAGTTCGCGTGTTTTTTCTTGTAGTCCGCGACCGCCGCCTTGATGGCGTCCTCGGCCAGGATCGAGCAGTGGATCTTCACCGGCGGCAGCGCCAGTTCTTCCGCGATCTGCGCGTTCTTG
>JAQGMU010000102.1 GCA_028292195.1 Ramlibacter sp.
GCGCATATGCGGCTGCCGCAGCGAAGGTATTCACCTGCGCCTGCACGGTGTCCTCGATCCGGTGGCCGTAGCCGCCGGCCATGGCGAAGGCGAGCGGCAGGCCGCGCTGCCAGGCCCAGTCGAACACGCGGCGGTCGCGCGCCTCCAGCCCGTCCCAGGTGAGCTTGAGCCGCCCCAGGCGGTCGCCCTCGTGCGGATCCGCGCCGGCCAGGTAGATCACGAACTGCGGGTCGAAGCGCTGTGCCAGTTCCTCCAGCGCCCGCTCCAGGGCCTGCAGGTAGGCGTCGTCGCCGGTGCCATCGGGCAGGTCCACATCGAGGTCCGAGGGCTCCTTGCGAAACGGGAAGTTCTTCGCGCCATGCAGCGAAAGCGTGAACACCGTCGGGTCGTCGCGGAAGATGCGGGCCGTGCCGTTGCCCTGGTGGACGTCGAGGTCGACGATCGCCACGTTCAGGCCGCGGCGCTCGCGGCGCCCTCTCTCCGCCTGCATCAGGCGGGTGGCCACGGCGGCGTCGTTGAAGACGCAGAAGCCGCCGCCCTTGTCGGCATAGGCATGGTGGGTGCCGCCCGCGATATTCGCGGCCAGGCCCTCGGCCAGGGCCCGGCGGCAGGCGGCGATGGTGGCCCCGACCGAGCGCCGGGCCCGGTCCGCCATCGCCTGGCTCCAGGGAAAGCCGATTTCGCGCAGGATCTTCGGATCGACCGAGCCCTCGGCGATGCCCTGGATGTACGCCGGCGTGTGGACCAGAGCCAGTTCCCCGTCCGACGCGGGTTCCGCCCGCATGAGCTGGATGTCCGGGAGTTCGGCCGCCAACCGGTCCCGCAACAGGCGGTACTTTTCCATGGGAAAGCGATGGCCCGGCGGCAGCGGCAGGACGAACTGATCAGCGTAGTGGACGTGCATTTTTAGGCAAGCCGGCCTAGATTGTTGCGGCGCAGCAAAAAGTGCTTGCAGTAGCGAGTGCTTTCCCTATAATTCGTCCCATGCTGCACTGCAACATGAACTGGGAACAAGGCCAGTTTCAGCGCAGACATGAAGTTTGCCACCTGCCCTCTGTTTCCACTTCTGGAGAATTCCATGCTGACCGCTGACCAAATGCTGGCCGCCCAAAAAGCCAATATCGAAACCCTGTTCGGCCTGACCACCAAGGCTTTCGAAGGCGTCGAAAAGCTCATCGAGCTGAACGTCACCGCTTCCAGGGCCGCCCTGACCGAAGCCGCCGAAACCGCCCAGACCGTTCTGAGCGTCAAGGACGCCCAGGAACTGCTGGCCCTGCAAGCCGCCCTGTTCCAGCCGCTGTCCGAGAAGACCGCCGCTTACAGCCGCCACCTGTATGACATCTCGACCGCCACCGGCGCCGAGTTCACCAAGGCCGTGGAAGGCCAGTTCGCCGACGCCCAGAAGAAGTTCCTGGCCGTCGTGGACAACGCCGCCAAGAACGCCCCGGCCGGTTCCGAGACCGCCGTTGCCGTGTTCAAGAGCGCCGTTGCCGCCGGCAACAACGCCCTGGAATCGGTGCAGAAGGCTGTCAAGCAAGCGACCGACGTCGCCGAAGCCAACTTCAACGCCGTGGCCACGACCGCCGTGAACGCCTCCAAGAGCACCACCGCCAAGGCCAAGCGCGCCGCCTAAGGCTCGATTCGACCGGTTCCGCCGCCAGCTGGCCTGGAGCGGATCCGGTTCTGCAAGTTGTCTCCTCGGGTCTCTTCGATACCTCCACAGGTACAGGGATCCAGTTAGCCCTCAGTCGCGAGACTGGGGGCTTTTTTCATGACTGCGTCCTGAAACGCCCCCGACTCGCGACTGGGGGCTTTTTTCATTGGGGCGCCGCGTGCGCCTTGGCTTCCAGCGCCGCCCGCAGCCGCGGCAGCGCCGCCAGCATCGCCGCGCGGCCCGCGTCGATTGCCCGCCGCTTGCCGGTGAAATCGGCACCGCCCATGCCCGCCAGCGAAGGCCGCACCAGCACGTCGGCGTCCTTCAGCTCCCAGCTGTTGATGCTCTTGCCCATGATGGCGAAGGTCTGCAGCAGGATCTGCATCGGGTCGCCGGAGGGATTGCCTTCCGGCGGGCTCGAGATGTCGACCGCGACCACCACTTCCGCGCCCATCTGCCGCGCGAAGCGCACCGGCACCGGCGACACCAGGCCGCCGTCGACGTACTCGCGCAAGCCGATCTTCACCGGCAGGAACACCGCCGGCACGGCGCTGGACGCGCGCACCGCCGTGCCGGTGTCGCCGCGCTGGAACAGCACACCCTGGCCGCTCGCAAGGTCGGTCGCCACCACGCCCAGCGGCAGCGGCATGCTCTCGATCAGCTTGTTGCCCACCTGGGCATTGACGTAGCGCGCCAGCGCTTCGCCGCGCAGCACGCCGCGGTTGAACAGGGGCAGCGTCCAGTCCGCGAACGCGGCCTCGTCCATCGCGACCGCCACGGCCTGCAATTGCTGGCCGTTGCGCCCGCTGGCATAGAGGGCCGCCACCAGGCTGCCGGCCGAGGTGCCGACCACCAGGTCCGGCTTGATGCCGGCCTCCTCCAGCACCTGGATCACGCCGACGTGGGCAAAGCCGCGGGCGGCGCCGCCACCGAGGGCGAGGCCGATCTTCGGCGGCACCCTGGGTAGGGCAACGGGCGGCAGCACCGGGGCCTCAGGCGGCTTCGGCGCCGAGGCGCAGCCGGCGAGCAGAATGACGGCGGCGGCAAGCCAGCCACGGAAAAACTTCGGGAACATCGGGGGGTCGGTCCGGGATAATGACGTTTACGTCAACGTCAATCAGGAGAAGACATGGAAATCAAGGGCAAGGTATTCATTGTGACCGGCGGCGCGTCCGGCCTCGGTGAAGGCACGGCACGCATGCTGGCGGCAGCCGGCGGCAAGGTGGTGGTCGCCGACATGCAGGTCGAAAAGGGCGAGGCAGTCGCCAGGGAAATCGGCGGCGCCTTCGTCAAGTGCGACGTCAGCCAGGAAGCCGACGGCCAGGCCGCGGTGGCCAAGGCCGTGTCCCTGGGCAAGCTGATGGGCCTGGTCAACTGCGCCGGCATCGCCCCGGCCGAGAAGACCGTGGGCAAGAGCGGCGCCCACAACCTCGGCGTGTTCACCAAGGCCATCATGGTCAACCTGGTGGGCAGCTTCAACATGATCCGCCTGGCCGCCGAAGCCATGGCGAAGAACGAGCCCGAAGCCACCGGCGAGCGCGGCTGCCTGATCTCCACCGCCTCGGTCGCGGCCTACGACGGCCAGATCGGCCAGGCCGCCTACAGCGCCTCCAAGGGCGGCGTGGTCGGCATGACGCTGCCCATCGCGCGCGACCTGGCGCGCAACGGCATCCGCAACATGACCATCGCCCCCGGCATCTTCGGCACCCCCATGATGTTCGGCATGCCCAAGGAAGTGCAGGAAGCGCTGGCTGCCAGCGTGCCCTTCCCTTCGCGCCTGGGCACGCCCGAGGACTACGCCAAGCTGGCCCGCCACATCTTCGAGAACGACATGCTCAACGGCGAAGTGATCCGGCTCGACGGCGCGATCCGCCTGGCGCCGAAGTGAGGCGCGGGCGCGGCGCCGGCTCACCGTGCTGCCGGCCATGCACCGCGCCCTCCTCACCCCGCCGTCCTAGGCCGCGCTTCCTTCCTTCCGTTCGATCTGCTCATAGTCCGAGATCACCTGCGCCCCGAACAGCAGCAGGGTGGCGGCGATCTCCAGGCTGAACAGCACGATGATCGCCGTGGTGAGCGAGCCGTAGACCACGCTCACCTTCGACAGGGTGCTGAAGTACCAGACCAGCACCCGCCGCGTCACCTCCCACAGCACGGCGGCCGTCACGCCGCCGATCAGCGCGTGGCGCCACCAGAGCCGGCCGACGGGCATCACCATGTAGATCGAGGTCAGCAGGATGATTTCACCCAGCAAGCCCAGCAGGTACAGCAGCACGCCCGAGGCACCCTGCAGCGACCAGCTCCAGCCCAGGAACTCGATGGTGTCCCGGCCCATCGCCTGGATGCCGCCGGCCACGAAGGTGACGACCAGAAGGCCGACACCCAGCGACAGGATGTAGCAATAGGGCAGCAGCGCGGACACCATGAAATGGCGCCGCTTCACGGCGAATCGGTGCAGGAAGATCACCGACATCGCCTTTTCCAGGACGGTGAAGGCGAGCGAGCTGAAGAACAGCATGGTTCCCAGCAGCAGCCAGCCGACGAAGTCCTGGTGGTGCACGAAGTTGCCGAGCTCCGCGATGATCGCTTTCGACTGGCCCGGCACCAGCCATTCCACGTAGCGGCCCAGCGTGGACAGCAGTTCGCCCTGGTCGACGAAGTGCGACAGCGCGATCACCACCAGGATCAGCAGCGGCACCACCGACAGCAGCGCGTAGTACGCCACCGCGCCGGCCAGCAGCAGGCCCTGGTTCTTCTGGAAGCCCTTCAGCACGCGCAAGGCAAAGGCGCCGGGGTGGGCAATGACGTAGGCGCCGCCAGGGCTCAACATTCGCATGCGGCGAGTATGCCGCCGGCACGCCAGTTCGGGGTGGAACCGCCCTCAGACGTCGATCGCGGCCGCCGAGCCGGCCAGCTTGCGCAGCTCGAACTTCTGGATCTTCCCGGTCGAGGTCTTGGGCAGTTCGCCGAACACCACGGCCTTGGGCACCTTGAAGCCGGCCAGGTGCTTCTTGCAGTGCGCCACGATGTCCGCCGCCGTCACCTTGGCCCCGGCCTTGAGCTCCACGAAGGCGCACGGCGTTTCGCCCCACTTGGGGTCGGGCTTGGCCACCACCGCCGCGGCGAGCACCTCGGGGTGGCGGTACAGGACGTCCTCCACCTCGATCGACGAGATGTTCTCGCCGCCGGAGATGATGACGTCCTTGCTGCGGTCCTTGATCTTGATGTAGCCGTCCGGGTACTGCACCGCCAGGTCGCCGGTGTGGTACCAGCCGCCGGCGAACGCTTCGGCCGTCGCCTTGGCGTTCTTCAGGTAGCCCTTCATCGTGATGTTGCCGCGGAACATGATCTCGCCCATGGTCTCGCCGTCCTGCGGCACCGGCTTCATGGTGGCCGGGTCGAGCACCTCGGCGCTGCGCTGCAGGTGGTAGCGCACGCCCTGGCGCGCGTTCAGCCGGGCTCGCTCGCCGATGTCGACCCGGTCCCAGTCGTCGTGCCTGGCGCAAACCGTGGCCGGGCCATAGACCTCCGTCAGCCCGTAGACGTGCGTGAGGTCGAAGCCCAGCTTCTCCATCCCTTCGATCAGCGAGGCCGGGGGCGCGGCGCCGGCGACCATCGCCTTCACGCCCTTGGGCAGGCCTTGCTTCACCTCCTCCGGTGCATTCACCAGCAAGCCGTGGACGATGGGCGCGCCGCAGTAGTGGGTGACGCCGTACTCGCGAATCGCGTCGGCCATCGCGCGCGCCTCCACCTTGCGCAGGCAGACGTTGACGCCGGCCCGCGCCGCCACCGTCCAGGGGAAGCACCAGCCGTTGCAATGGAACATGGGCAGCGTCCAGAGGTAGACCGGATGCTTGGGCAGGTCCCATTCCAGGATGTTGGAGACGGCATTGATGGCCGCGCCGCGGTGGTGGTAGACCACGCCCTTGGGGTTGCCGGTGGTGCCGCTGGTGTAGTTCAGGGCGATCGCGTCCCACTCGTCGGCCGGCAGTTCCCAGGCGAATTCCGGGTCGCCGCCGGCGATGAACTCCTCGTAGGTGGCGCTGCCGATGCGGCTGGCGGCGCCGGTGAACAGCGCGTCTTCGGCGTCGATCACCAGCAGCGGCCGCTGCTGCCGGCGCAGCGCGATCGCCTGCTGCATCACGCCCGCGAACTCGGGGTCGACGATGACCGCCTTCGCCTCGCCGTGGTCCAGCATGAAGGCGATGGCTTCGGGGTCGAGCCGCGTGTTGAGGGTGTTGAGCACGGCGCCCGCCATCGGGATGCCGAAATGCGCCTCCACCATGGGCGGCACGTTGGGCAGCATCACCGCCACGGTATCGCCCATGGCGAGCCCGGCCCCCTGCAAGGCGCTGGCGAGCCGGCGGCAGCGCTCGTAGGTCTGCCGCCAGTTGCGACGCAGCGCGCCGTGGATCACGGCAGTCCGTTGCGGGTAGACGTCGGCGGCGCGCTCCAGGAACGACAGCGGCGACAAGGGGGTGAAGTTGGCCGGATTGCGCGGCAGATCCTGGTCGAAAATGCTTTCCATGCCGTGTCTCCTGGCTGTTGTGCCGCAAAGGGTAGTCCTTTTTGGTCCAGTGCAGAATCAGGCAGGAACACATAAAGAAGTCGTGGCAATACCGCAATCGTTCATCCAGGAGTTGCTCGCTCGCGCCGACGTGGTCGAGATCGTCGGCCGCCATGTGCAGCTGAAGAAGGGCGGCGCCAACTTCTCGGGCCTGTGCCCCTTCCACGCGGAGAAGTCGCCCTCCTTCACCGTCAGCCCCAGCAAGCAGTTCTATCACTGCTTCGGCTGCGGCAAGAACGGCAACGCGCTGGGCTTCCTGATCGACTACGCGGGCATGAACTTCGTCGAGGCGGTGAAGGACCTGGCCGGCCAGTACGGCATGCAGGTGCCGGAGGAAGACCGCTCGCCGGCCGAACGCGCCCGCGACGCGGAGCAGCGGCAAAAGCAGGCCACGCTGACCGACGTGCTGGAAAAGGCCGGCGCCGCCTACCGCCAGCAATTGCGCATTTCGCCCCGGGCCGTCGATTACCTCAAGGGACGGGGTGTTTCCGGCGAAGTGGCCAAGGCTTTCGGCCTGGGCTACGCGCCCGAGGGCTGGCGCAGCCTGGCCAGCGTGTTCCCCGCCTACGACGACCCGCTGCTGGCCGAGAGCGGCCTGGTGATCGTCAACGAGGAGGATGACAAGCGCTACGACCGCTTCCGCGACCGGGTGATGTTCCCGATCCGAAACGTCAAGGGCGAGTGCATAGGCTTCGGCGGCCGCGTGCTGGGCGACGAGAAGCCCAAGTACCTGAACTCGCCGGAAACGCCCGTCTTCAGCAAGGGCCGCGAGCTCTATGGCCTGTTCGAGGCCCGCAATGCCCTGCGCGAGGCCGGCTACGTGCTGGTGACCGAGGGCTACATGGATGTCGTGGCGCTGGCGCAGCTGGGCTTCCCGAACGCAGTGGCCACGCTGGGCACCGCCTGCACCGCCGAACACGTGCAGAAGCTGTTCCGCTTCACCGACAGCGTGGTGTTCAGCTTCGACGGCGACGCCGCCGGCCGCCGCGCCGCCCGCAAGGCGCTGGACGGCGCCCTGCCCTATGCCACCGACGTGAGGACGGTCAAATTCCTGTTCCTGCCCGCGGAACACGACCCCGACAGCTACATCCGCGCGCATGGCCAGGATGCCTTTGCCCGTTTTGTCCGGCAAGCCGTGCCACTGAGCACCTTCCTGATCGAGGCGTCGGCGGAAGGCTGCGACCTGGCGACGGCCGAGGGTCGCTCCAGGATGATCAGCAACGCGGCCCCGCTCTGGAAGCAATTGCCGGACGGCGCACTGAAAAGGCAGTTGCTCGGGGAGTTTTCCGAGCGGGCGCAACTGGCGCAGCACGACCTGCTGGAGCTCTGGGGTGTGGCCCCGCCTCCGGCCACGGGGCGAACCAGGTTCGGAAAGCGGCCGGACTCTCCCTATGGCAAGAGAGCCTATGGCGCCGGGCCCAGGCAAATGGTCAAACCCAAGGCGGTCGCCATGGCCGAACTGATCGCCCGCGGGGTCCTGAGCAATTCCGAAGCCTGGGGTTTGTTCACGCATGAAGACCACCACCTGCTTTGTGAACTGCAGCCCCCCGTCGGCGACCTGTTTTCATGGATCGACGCCCGTTTCCACGAGCACGGGGGCGAACCCTGGGCGGTGCTGCAGCTGGGAGTCGAGGGCCAGCCATTTGCCGAGCTTGCCAACAGGCTCATTGGCCTGGACAACATGCAGCCGCACGGCCGAGCCATCGAAGTCGAAGACGTTGGCGATGGCGACCTGAGAAGGGCCATGAATGGCATCCACCTGGACGCCGTGGCCGAAGAACTGGGGCGGGTTACAAAGCTGCCGCAGACGGATCCGGGGAAGATGGAGCGGCTTTACGAGCTGACCCGCCGGCAAAAGGCCTTGCTGGAGCAGCAAAAACCGGGTCCCAAGCCTTGAAATTGCAGAACAATCCTATAATGTAGGGTTGCGGCAAGAGCGACAGCAGCACCTCCGGACCGGCCAGCCGTGCACAGCGCGGCGCCCCCTAGCGGGCACAGGCCAATTTTCCGCAAGGGCTGCACTCCAAATGTTCGCCCACCATCTTGCCCCTGATGGCCATTGTCGGCCGCTCTTCACCCGCGCCGGGTTCGTGGTGCTTTTGTGTTCCTGACGTAATTCTTCGAGGTTCTATGCCCGCTCAGAAGTCCGCGAAGCCCATCGCCACGAAACCTGCCGAACGGAAACCGGTCAAAGCCTCAGCGCCAGCCCCGTTGAAGGTCGTGAAGAGCGACAGCAGTTCCCAGTCCCGAGTCCCAGCCGCAACGAAAGTAACCAAGCCCGTGCCCGCCACCAAGTCTCCCGCCAAGGCCGAAAAGGCCTCCGCCAAGGAAGAAGCGAAGAAGCCTGCCAAGACGGGCGCTGCCGCCGAAGAAGTCGTCAAGAAGAAGCCCGGCCGCCCGCCTAAGGCCATCTCCGCCGAGTCCGACACCGCCAAGGCCGCCACCGGCGCCAAGCGCGGCCGCAAGCCGAAGGGCGCCGACCCCAGCGCCAAGCCGGTCGGCGAGGAAGTCGACCTGGCCGACATCGAAGCCGAATACGCAGACCCCGAGCCGGTGGTCGAGGAAACGGTCACCGCCAAGGTCAAGCCGCTGCGCATGAAGATCAGCAAGGCGAAGGAACGCGCCTTGATGAAGGAATTCGGCCTGGACGAAACCGTCCTGACCGAAGAGGAAATGCTCAAGCGCCGCCAGCGCCTGAAGATGCTGATCAAGCTCGGCAAGACGCGCGGCTACCTGACGCACGCCGAGA
>JAQGMU010000390.1 GCA_028292195.1 Ramlibacter sp.
TGATGGTCTCGGTGTTGTAGATCACGCCGTCGAAGGTCGACTGGGTGAGCGTCATCTCGCGCGGCTTGACCTTGTCGGGATCGACGCCGGCCAGCAGCGGGTTGGCCTTGATCTTGGCCTTGATGGCGTCCGCCTCGAACTCGCTAAGCGGGATCGGCCCGATGATGCCAAAGTGGTTGCGGGTCGGCTTCAGGAACACGGGGATGGACCCGGTCATGATGATCGAGTGCAGGATCGACTTGTGGCAGTTGCGGTCCACCACCACCACGTCGCCCGGCGCCACCGTGTGGTGCCAGACCATCTTGTTGGACGTGCTGGTGCCGTTGGTGACGAAAAAGCAGTGGTCGGCGTTGAAGATCCGCGCCGCGTTGCGCTCGCTGGCCGCCACCGGGCCGGTGTGATCGAGCAGCTGGCCGAGCTCGTCGACGGCGTTGCAGACGTCGGCGCGCAGCATGTTCTCGCCGAAGAACTGGTGGAACATCTGGCCCACCGGGCTTTTCAGGAAGGCGACGCCGCCCGAGTGGCCCGGGCAGTGCCAGGAGTAGGAGCCGTCCTCGGCGTAATCGAGCAGCGCCTTGAAGAACGGCGGCTGGATCCCTTCCAGGTAGCTCTTGGCCTCCCGGATGATGTGGCGCGCCATGAACTCCGGCGTGTCCTCGTACATGTGGATGAAGCCGTGCAGCTCGCGCAGGATGTCGTTCGGGATGTGCCGCGACGTTTTCGTCTCGCCATAGACGTAGATCGGCACTTCCAGGTTCTTGCGGCGCACTTCCTGGATGAACTGCCGCAGGTTGACCACGGCGGGGTCGAGGTCCGGCCCGGGCGTGAACTCCTCGTCGTCGATCGACAGGATGAAGGCGCTGGCGCGGCTTTGCTGCTGCGCGAATTGCGACAGGTCGCCGTAGCTGGTGACGCCCAGGACCTCGAAGCCCTCGGACTCGATCGCCTGCGCCAGCGCGCGGATGCCCAGCCCGGAGGTGTTCTCCGAGCGGTAGTCTTCGTCGATGATGACGATGGGGAAGCGAAACTTCATGGGCAGTCCAGGCGCGAAAAGGAGGTGGTGTCTGACACCACCAAAAAGGCGATGAGGGGCGAAGTGTATGAAATCCGCGGCCCCTGAAAGTTGCACGGGCAAGGTTTTCGCCCACAATGCGCCCAAAGGGGGCTTATGGCGGACTCGACTACCTGGTGGCTACTGGCCGGCGCGGCCGTGGCTGTCGAACTGCTGACGGGCACTTTCTACCTGTTGATGCTGGGCGTCGGCATGGCCGCCGGCGCGCTGGCCGCCATGGCCGGAGCCGGCAGCACCACCCAGCTGGTGGTGGCCGCCGTGGTCGGAGGCGGCACCGTGGCGGCCTGGCACGTGGTGCGGCGGCGGCGCTTCGCCACCCCGGCCGGCGTCAGCACCAATTTCAACCTGGACGCCGGCGAACCGGTGCAGGTGGACGCCTGGGCGGCCGACAACACCGCCAGCGTGCGCTACCGCGGCACCCTGTGGACGGCGGTGCCCGTCGGCGGAACGCCCCAGGGCTCCGGGCTGCACCGGGTGCGCGAGGTCGATGGCACCAGGCTGGTGGTCGAGAAGGTGTAGGCCGGGGTGGCAGCCCCGGCTTGCTTTGGAGCAACAACAAGGAGAACGAGAGCATGGAAGTCGCACTGGTCCTGTTCGTCATCGCCGTCATCTTCGTCGTCCGCGCCATCAAGGTGGTGCCGCAGCAGAACGCCTGGGTGGTGGAGCGCCTGGGCAAGTACCACGCCACGCTGACCCCCGGCCTGAGCTTCCTGGTGCCCTTCGTCGACAAGGTCGCCTACAAACACAGCCTGAAGGAGATCCCGCTGGACGTGCCCAGCCAGGTCTGCATCACCCGCGACAACACTCAGCTGCAGGTGGACGGCATCCTCTATTTCCAGGTGACGGACCCCACCCGGGCCAGTTACGGCTCGTCGAACTACATCGTCGCCGTCACCCAGCTCGCCCAGACTTCGCTGCGCAGCGTGATCGGCAAGCTGGAACTGGACAAGACCTTCGAGGAGCGCGACATCATCAACGCGCAGGTGGTGCAGGCCA
The DNA here is from genome assembly GCA_028292195.1 of Ramlibacter sp. Lineage (GTDB taxonomy): Bacteria > Pseudomonadota > Gammaproteobacteria > Burkholderiales > Burkholderiaceae_C > Ramlibacter. The sequence goes on from JAQGMU010000390.1 coordinate 2,069, forward strand.
TCGACGAAGCGGCCCTGAACTGGGGCGTGAAGGTGCTGCGCTACGAGATCAAGGACCTGACGCCGCCCAAGGAGATCCTGCACGCGATGCAGGCCCAGATCACCGCCGAGCGCGAGAAGCGCGCCCTGATCGCCGCCTCAGAGGGCCGCCGGCAGGAGCAGATCAACATCGCCACCGGCGAGCGCGAGGCCTTCATCGCCCGCTCCGAGGGCGCGAAGCAGGCCGAGATCAACAAGGCCCAGGGCGAGGCCGCGGCCATCATCGCGGTGGCCGACGCGACCGCCGATGCCATTCGCAAAGTGGCGGAAGCCATCCGCCAGCCGGGTGGCGAGCAGGCGGTGCAATTGAAAGTGGCCGAGCGCGCCGTCGACGCCTTCGGCAGGCTGGCGGCGGACTCCACCACCACGCTGGTGATCCCCGCCAACATGAGCGAGGTGTCGGGGCTGATCGCCTCCGCGATGCGCATGGTGGCCGGCACCCGGGTGGCGGCCGCCGACGCCCTTCACTCGTCGGACCCTGGCCGGCTCGGCCGATAGCCGGTGCTGAGCGGGCTGGGCCGCGAGCGCAGCCCGCGCGGCAGCAGGTCGGTGAACAGCACGCTCAGGTCCTCCAGCATCTCCCGCGCCACGGCCTCCCCGTGCGTGCGCGCCAGCAGCCCCATCAGCTCGCCGCGGATGTACCACAGCGCCTCCAGGTCGGCGGCGTAGCGGATCCGGCGCGTGACCGCATGGGCCCGCTCGTCGTTGTCCATGGCGGCCAGGGAAAGCATCGCTTCCCGGATGTCCTCCATGCCGACGCCGTTCGCCACCGCCGCGGCTGGCGGCGACGCGGGGTTGCTGACGCTGAAGATCGCGTAGAAGCTGCTCGTAAGCTTGGGTTTGAGCCAACGCATGAGTCGTCCCTTCTTCTGTTCAGCCCGCACTGCCGGGGCCGGTGTTGGTATTCGGAAAATTCAGGTCCAGGAGTTCGGCGACGGCCAGGTCGGCCACCGGCGCCGGCACCGCGGCGGGTGCGGCCAGGTCGGCCAATCGGGCGAAAGTGAAAAGCAGCGGTGAGTCGGAGCCGTCGAGCCGGCGCACGCCATAGGTGATGCGCTGGCGGTCGTTGGCGGCGAGCTTGCCGACCAGGCTGCGGGTGAGCAGCACGGCGCCCATGCGGCTGGCGCGGGACATCTGGTCGGCGCGCTCGGCGGCATCGCCCAGCACCCGCAATGCGCCGGCGCCCCCTGTCCCCAGCATCCCCATCCACTCCTGCCCCTCGTCGATGCCGATGTTCATGCACAGCTCGACGTCCCAGCTCTTGCGCGCCTGCCAGCGGCGGCTGACCTGGCGCATCGCGATGCGGGTCTGCTGGGCCGCCGCCAGGGCGTTCCAGAAATAGCTGCCGTCGGCCTGGGGCAGGAAATAGCAGACCAGCACTTCGCCGGACTGGCGGCCGGGCCGGCCATGGTGCTGGCGGAAGATGCGATCGAGCTCGACGCCCACTTCGTTGAGCAGCTCGAAATATTCCTGCGCGGTCAGCTTGACCCAGAGGCCGGCGGCGTCCTGCAGCGTGGTCACCACGATGGCCACCGGCGTCAGTTCCGGCGCCGCGGCGACCTCCGGGCGGGCCGCCGTGTCCGCGTCGGCCGGCGCATAGGCGAACAGCACGCCCTCGCGGAACTGCACGGCATAGGCCAGTCGCGCCGGGCGGCCGCCGGCGGCGGGAACTTGCACCTGGGCCACCAGCGCGGCGTCGGCCTGGACAGTGTTGCGGTAGAGGGCTTCGAGACGGGCCGCTTGCTGCGGCGCCAGGTCGCGGAACAGGTCGTTGGGGGAAGCGGCACGCCCGCGCGCAATCGCCAGGTGCAGTTGCAACAAGGCATCGCGGCCGGCGGCATCGTCCAGGTCCAGCAGCGGCGCGAAGATGCTGCCGCTGAGCGCCGCGCCTGGAGGCCAGGGTTCGCGCCGGGCCGCGTCGTTGCGCCAGACCAGCCGGAAGGCGTCGTTCACCAGGTAGGCGGGATGGCGGACGTTGGCCAGCCACAGCCGC
>JAQGMU010000179.1 GCA_028292195.1 Ramlibacter sp.
AGCGCGAACGGCACCGCCAGGGCGGCGGCGGCGAGCACGGCCAGCGCCAGCAGGCGCCAGGGGGTGACGGCGGGAATGGGAGTGGTGGCTGCCGCGGAGAGCGGCGCCTCGTCGACGGAGACGGGCAGGGTCGACATCTTCAGACCCTCGCCACCAGCTTGCGGCCGAACAGGCCGGACGGCCGGATCAACAGCACGCCGACGATCAGCACCAGCGCCAGCGTCAGTTTCAGCTCGGTGCCCACCACATAGGTGCCGGCCAGGTTCTCGACCACTCCGACGATCAGGCCGCCGGCCACCGCGCCCCAGGGGTTGTCGATGCCGCCCAGCAGGGCCGCGGCAAAGGCGTAGATCAGCACGCCGCCCATCATGTTGGGCTCCAGGAACACCACCGGCGCCACCATCAGGCCCCCGATGGCGCCGATCAGCGCCGACAGGCCCCAGCCCATCGAAAGCATCAGCGACACCGGAATGCCGGCCAGGCGCGAGGACACCGGGTTCTCGGCCGAGGCCCGCATCGCGAGGCCGACCTTGGTGAAGCGCAGGAAGGCGTAGAGCGCGGTCACCACCACCAGCACCACGGCGATGGTGCCCATCTCGTGGCCGGACACCAGCGTGGTACCGAACATCTTCGACGGGAACGGGCTGGGGAAGGGTTGCAGCTGGTGGCCGAACACCCAGCCGGCCAGCGAGTTGATGCCGATGAAGAGGCCGATGAAGACGACGATCACCGACAGCTCGGGCACGTCGCCCAGCGGCCGCAGTATCAGCCGCTCGATCAGGAAGCCGCCGACGAAACCGAAGACCAGCGTCCCCAGTGCCGCCGCCCAGTAAGGCAGGCCCCACTGCAGCAGCAGGAAGGCGATGAAGGTGGAGAACATCGCCATCTCGCCCTGGGCGAAATTGATGTGGTGGGTGGACTGGTAGATCATCACCAGCGCCAGCCCCAGGCAGGCATAGATGCCGCCCATGGCGATGCCGGAGGCGATCTGTTGCAGCAGGTTGTACATGGGGGGTCCGGATTCAGAAGCCGAGGTAGGAACGGCGGATCTGCTCGTCGTCGCGCAGCGCCTGGGCGGTGCCGGACATCACGGTGCTGCCGGTCTCCAGCAGCCAGGCGTGGTCGGCCAGGGCCAGCGCGCGGGCCACGTTCTGTTCCACCAGCAGGATGCTCACGCCCTCCTGCTGGTTGATGACGCGCATGATGTCGAAGATCTCGCGGATGATCAGCGGCGCCAGGCCGAAGGACGGCTCGTCCAGCAGCAGCAGCTTGGGCCGCTGCATCAGCGCGCGGCTGATCGCCAGCATCTGCTGCTCGCCGCCGGACAGCGTCCCGGCCTGCTGCTGCTGCCGCTCGCGCAGGCGCGGGAAGTAGCCGTACATGCGCTCCATGCTGGCGGCCACCTCCGCCTTGTTGCGGCGCAGGTAGGCGCCGACGCGCAGGTTCTCCTCCACGCTCATGTTGACCAGCGTGCCGCGGCCGTCCGGCACGTGGGCGATGCCCAGCGCGGCGATCTTCTCCGTGGCCAGGCCGTCGATGCGGTGGCCGGCGAAGCGGATCTCGCCGCGGGTGCGCACCAGGCCGCTGATCGCGCGCAGCGTGGTGGTCTTGCCGGCGCCGTTGGCGCCCAGGATCGTCGTGATGCCGCCTTCGGCCACCTCGAAGCTGATGCCTTTCAGCACCCGGGTGGGACCGTAGAAGGCCTCGACGTCCTTTGCCTCAAGCAGGGCGGCCATCAGGCAGTCTCCGTTCCGAGGTAGGCGCGCACCACTTCCGGGTCGGCCTGCACCTGGGCCGGCGGGCCGTCGGCGATCTTGCGGCCGAAGTTCATGGCCACCACCTGGTCGGACACGCGCATCACCAGGTTCAGGTGGTGCTCCACCAGCAGCACGGTGACGTGGAAGCGGTCGCGCACGTCGGTGATCAGGTTGCGCAGGCCGTCCACTTCCTCGTGGTTCAGGCCGGCGGCCGGCTCGTCCAGCAGCAGCAGCTTGGGGTCGGCCACCAGTGCGCGCGCCATCTCGACGCGCTTGCGGGTGCCGAAGGAAAGGTGCTTGACCGGCGTCTCGGCGACCTCGTCCAGGCCCAGCAGGGCCAGCAGGCGGTCGGTGCGTTCCTTGACCTCGCCCTCCTCGCGCCGCACGGAGGGCAGGCGGAAGGCGTTGGCCAGGTAGCCGGTGCCGGTGCGGCAATGCCGGCCGACCATCACGTTCTCGCGCACCGTCATGGCCGGGAACAGCGCCACGTTCTGGAAGGTGCGGCCGATGCCGGCGGCGGCGATGGCGTGCTGCGGCTTGCCCAGCAGGTCCTCGCCGTCGAAGGTGATGGTGCCGGTGGCCGGGTTGTACAGGCGGCTGAGGCAATTGAAAAGCGTCGTCTTGCCGGCACCGTTCGGCCCGATCACGCCGCAGATCTGGCCGCGGTGGACGTCGAACGAAATGCCGTCGAGCGCGACGATGCCGCCGAAGCGCACCGAAAGGTCGTTCACACGCAGCAGGGCATCGGAAGGGGCAGGCATGGGGGGCAGTATTCGGCCGGCGGGCGGCGGCGTCTGTCCCCTGCGGGTGGTACAGGGCGGCAGGTGGGGTCGCTTCGCGAACCCACCCTACATTGACCACGTCAAAGGGGCTTGTCCCTTGCAACGGGGACAGACGCCCGCCGAGCCCCTGCCTACATTCGATCCATCACCCCCGAAAGGTATCCCATGATCGAAACCGACGTCGTCGTCATCGGCAGCGGCGCCGCCGGCCTCACGGCCGCCATCACCGCCCGCCAGCTGGGACTGGAGGCGCTCGTGGTCGAGAAGACCGCTTTCTTCGGTGGCACCACCGCCTACTCCGGCGGCGCGCCCTGGATCCCCTGCAACCACGTCATGAAGCAGATCGGCCTGGACGACAGCCGCGCCGCCGCCGAGACCTACCTGCGCGCGGTGCTGGGCGAGGCCTACAACGACGACCTGGTCACCAGCTACCTGGACAACGCGCCGGCCATGCTGAAGTTCCTGGAGCTGCACTCCGACGTCTGCTTCAAGCCCTTCCCCCTGCCCGACTACGAATCCCTGCCCGGCGCCGCCAAGTCGCGCTCGCTGCTGACGAAGGAGTTCGACGGCCGCCTGCTGGGCGAGCGCCTGGCCGACCTGCGCATGCCGCTGCCCCAGCTGATGCTGTTCGGAAGCATGCAGGTGGAAGGCGCCGACATCCACCCGATGCGGCATGCGCTCAAGACCTGGGCCGGCTTCAAGCACACCGCCAAGGTGATGCGGCGCTTCGTGCTGGACAAGATCCGCCACGGCCGCGGCACCCGCATCGTCAACGGCAATGCGCTGGCGGCGCGCCTGTTCCACTCGGCCATCAAGGCCGGCGTGACGCTGTGGAAGAACACCCCGGCGCTGGAACTGATCGTCGATGAAAAGGGCACCGTGCGCGGCGTGGTGGTGGAACGCGACGGCCAGCGTATCGAGGTGAAGGCGCGCCTCGGCGTGCTGCTGGCCACCGGCGGCTACGGCGCCAGCGACCAGATGCGCGCCAAGTACATCCCCTTTGCCGAACACCACTACTCGCTGCAGCCGGAAGGCAACGTCGGCGACGGCATCGCCCTGGGCCTGCAGGCCGGCGCCGTGCACGACCCCAAGCACGCCGGCGACTGCATCTGGACGCCGGTGTCGGTGCTGCGCAAGCCCGATGGCAGCGTCGTCAAGTACCCGCACATCTTCATCGACCGCGCCATGCCCGGCTGCATCGCCGTCGGCCCGACCGGCAAGCGCTTCATCAACGAAGGCACTTCGTACCAGACCTTCGTCGGCACCATGCACGACCTGGGCATCACCAAGGCGCACCTCATCGCCGACCGCGCCTTCCTGCGCAACTACGGCCTGGGCCTGGCGCGGCCGGCGCCGTTCAGCCCCGCGGCCCTGATCCAGAACGGCTATTTGATGGAAGCCCCGACGCTGGCGGAACTGGCGCGCCGCATCGGCGTCGACCCGACCCAGCTGGAAGCGACGGTGCAGAAGTTCAACCAGGGCGCGCAGCGCGGCGAGGACCCCGACTTCGGCAAGGGCGCCGACGCGCACTCGAAGTTCCGCGGCGACCAGAGCCGCCAGCCCAATCCCGCCATCGCACCCATCGGCGACGGTCCCTACTACGCGGTGGCCATCCACCCGGGCGACCTCAGCACCGTCGGCGGCCTGGAGACCAATGGCCGCGCCCAGGTGCTGGACACCGCCGGCCAGCCGATTCCCGGCCTCTTTGCCGCCGGCCTGGACATGAACTCGATGATGCGCGGCCGCTATCCCGGCGGCGGCAGCAGCATCGGCCCCGCCATGACCTTCGGCTACATCGCCGCCCGCCAGATGGCCAAGTCCAGCGCCAAGGTGGACCAGCGCGCGCTGGCCGAGAGCACCTGAACCGAATTCGCAAACAAGGACCCTTTCATGAAGAACCTGTTCGACCTGCGCGGCGAGCGCATCCTCGTCACCGGCGCCGGTGGCTCCATCGGCGGCGCCACGGCCCGCGTCTGCGCGGCGCTGGGCGCCGAGCTGTTCATCGCCGACCTGAAGGCGCCGACGGAGCTGGGCAGCGAGCTCAAGGCGAAGGCCGCCGCGCTGGACAACACCAAACGCGACGACGTCAACGCGCTGGTCAAGGACATCGGCCACATCGACGCCCTGATCGACACCAGCGGCTACTACGTCAAGGGCGACTGGATTGACGGCGGCGACGACTGGGAAGAGCTGTTCGCGCGCCACATGGCGATCAACGTCAAGGGCCCGATGAACCTGGTGCGCGCCGTGCTGCCGCAGATGCAGAAGCGCGGCAACGGCCGCATCGTGCTGACCGGTTCCATGTCGGCCCGCAACGCCGGCTCCACGCTGGCCGTCGAGCCGGCCTATGCCGCCTCCAAGGGCGCGCTGCACACGCTGGTGCGCTACTTCGCCCGGCAGGTGGCGGCGCAGGGCATCGTGGTCAACGGCGTCTCGCCCGGCCCCATCCTGACGCCGCTGCTGGTTTCGGCCAAGCAGCCGTTCGACCTGGAGAGCTACCCGATGAAGCGCTTCGGCCAGCCGGAAGAAATCGCCTGGCCGGCCGCCTTCCTGGCTTCGCGCGGCGCCAGCTTCACCACCGGCGCGATGCTGGACGTGAACGGCGGCATGTGCTTCTCCTGAGCCGGGCCCACCCATGAGCGAGCTCGATGTCCTCTGGGACCCGGTGCGAATCGGCCAGGTCCATGCACGCAACCGCATCTACCTGCCGGCGCACCAGGTGTCGCTGCCGCCGACCGAGTACGGCGCCTACCTGGCCGAACGCGCCCGCGGCGGCGTCGGCCTGATCGTCACCCACGGCTTCCACGTGCACCCGGCCAGCGCCCGCGCCGGCGTCTCGCCCTGGGAGCCGTCCTGGTCCGATGCGGTCCACAAGTTCGTGACCCCTGCCAGGGACCAGGGCGTTCCGGTGTTCGTGCAGATCACCCACATGGGCGCCAGCGGCACCCGCCGCACCGACGACATCGCCCAGTGGGGTTCGGTGATGGCGCCTTC
>JAQGMU010000300.1 GCA_028292195.1 Ramlibacter sp.
CGCCGCGCGCGCCGCGCGCGTGCAAGCCGCGCAGCAGGCCGACGCGCTCCATGGTGGCGTCGTAACTTTCCTGCGTGGCCGCGGTGGTGAGCGCCTTGGTGTGGCGCAGCAGCTCCGGGCTCCAGCGTGCGAAGCCTTCCGCGATCGCGAGCGCCCGCGGCATCAGCAGGTCGGCGGCCACCACTTCGGACACGATGCCCAGGCCCTGCGCGGTAGTCGCGTCTATTCGGTCGAGCTGGGCGAATACCTGGAGCGCGGCACCGGCGCCGATCAGGCGCGGCAGGTACCAGCTCGCGATGCTCGGCGACATGCCCGAGGCCAGGTGCCCATCGCGGAACACCGCATCGGCGGACGCGATGCGTACGTCGCACTGCAGCACGAAGCCCAGGCCCGCGCCCACGGCGGCGCCGTTGACGGCGGCGATGGTCGGCATCTCCAGCCGGCGGATCATGTCCGAGTGATGGCCACCCGACTTCGGCAGCGAGCGGCGGCTGTCGTCGTCGGTGACGCTGCCCAGTTCGTCGCGGTCGCGTCCCGCGCAAAAACCGCGCCCGGCACCCGTGAGGATCGCGACGCGGATAGCTTCGTCGGCGTTGAGCCGCGCGGCCACTTCGTCGAGTTCGTCGAGCATGGCGGACGTGACGGCGTTCAGCCGCAGCGGCCGGGCCAGCGTGATGACCGCGATGCCGGGCGCGTGGATCTCGAGGGCGACGGTGGAAGGGGAAGCTTCAGCCATGTCGGTGCTCAGCGCGCAGCCGGTGCGCCCGCGAAGATGGTGCTGAGCGTGCCGAGCGGACCGGCCGTGACCTCCACGCGGTCGCCGGCGGCGAGCCACAGCCGCGGGTCGCGCGTGGCGCCTATGCCCGCCGGCGTGCCGGTGAGGATGGCGTCGCCGGGCTCGAGCGTCATCACCTGCGACAGGTAAGACACCAGCTTGGCCACGCTGAAGATCATGTCCGAGCACGGCGCGGTCTGCCGCAAGTCGCCGTTGACGCGCGTCTCCAGCGTCAAGCCAGCTACATCGGGGAGTTCGTCGGCGGTGACCAGCCATGGCCCCATGGGGCAGAAGCCGTCGAAGGCCTTGCCGAGCATCATCTCCGTCGTGCGGAACTGCCAGTCGCGGGCCGACACGTCGTTGCCCAGCGTGTAGCCCGCCACGCAGGCCAGCGCGTGCTCCTCGCTCACTTCGCGGCAGCGCTGCCCGATCACGATGACGATCTCGCCCTCGTAGTCGATACGGCGGCTGGCGGCGGGAATGATCACCGGGTCGAGCGGGCCGCCGACCGCGGGCGCCGGCTTGGTGAAGACCATCGGGAACTTCGGAATCTCCATCTTGGCTTCCGCCGCATGGCTGCGGTAGTTGAGGCCGATGGCAAGCACGGTGCCGCCCTGCGCCACCGGCGGCGCGAGCGCGGCACCGGTCAGCGGCCATGCCAGCTGCCGGCTCGACGCCCAGCCGGCACCGTGCTGCGCCAAGAGCGTGGCGCCGGCTTCGACGGCACCGCGGGCATTGGCCAGCGCCGCGGCCAGGCCCGGCGCCAGCCAGGCGCCGAAGGCGCTGGGCAGGTCACGGTCGGCCTGCTCGCGCTGCGCCCGGGTGGGCATGCGGCCGCCCGACAGGGAAAGCTGCCGTGCGCGGTTGAGGTCTATGACCTTGTCGCCTTCGACGGCGGCGACGCGCCAGCCGGCGGGAGTGTCCAGGTTCACGATGCGCATGACGGTTTCCTCAAGCGGGTTGTTCGATGTCAGGCGACGGATGCCGCCGCGTTGCGCGCGGGTGCGTCGCCGGAAGCGCGCGGGCCGAGCACGCCCGACGCCTCCAGCGCATCCAGCTCGGCCGCCGTGAGCCCCAGCATTTCGCCGAGGATTTCGCGGTTGTGCTGGCCGAGCTCAGGCGCCGGCGAAGGAGCAAGCGACGCGGCCTCACCCAGGTGCAGCGGCGAGCCCAGCACCAGCAGCGGGCCCATCACCGGATGGTCGATGGGCACCACGACGCCCCGCTGGCGGAAGTGCGGTTCGTGCATCACCTCGGAAACACTGAGCACCGGTGCGCTGGGCACATGCCGCACCATCAGCCGCTCGAAGGCTTGCGCACGCGTGAAGCCGGCGACCCAGCCACCGACGACGGCGTCCACCGCATCCATGTTGCGCACGCGGCTGGCGATGGTGGCGAAGCGTTCATCGCCGGCCAGCTGCGGCTGCTCCATGACGTGGCACAGGTCGGCCCAGTGCTCGTTGCGCACGCAGAAGACGGCGATGTGCCCGTCGGCCGCCGCATAGACGTTGTAGGGCGCGTAGGCGAGGCCGGAATGCCGGTTGCCCGTGCGCGGCGGCTCCTTGCCCATGCCCAGGTAGAAGGCGATGCTGGACGACAGCGAGGGGATCACCGCGTCGGCCATCGCCACTTCGAGCTTCTGGCCGCGCCCGGTGATGCCGCGCTGCAGCAGTGCCATCAGGATCGCGCTGAGCAGGTGCACGCCGCACAGGAAGTCCGCGCCGGCCGGGCCGGTCTTGAGCGGGCCGGATGCCTCCGTGCCGGTAGTGGCCATGGTGCCCGTCATCGCCTGGATCGTGAGGTCCATCGCCGGGTAATGCGCGAAGGCTCCGCCCGCGCCGTAGCCGGTGCTGGCGGCGTAGACGAGGCGCGGGTTCTCTTTCAGCAGGAGGTCCGGCCCGAGGCCGAGGCGCTCCATCGTGCCGGGCGCGAAGTTCTCGATCAGCACGTCGGCCTGCCGCACCAGCTGCAGGAAGATCTCGTGGCCGCGCTCGCTGCGCAGGTCCAGGCTCAAGGCCTTCTTGCCGGAGTTGACGAGGTACAGCGGCAGCCGCGCGCCGGGGCTGCCCGCGCGCAGCCGCAGCGCCTCCCCGGTGGGCGGCTCGACCTTGATGACGCGGGCGCCGTGCAGCGCCATCAGCATGCCGCAATAGGAGCCGTTGTACATCTGGCCCAGGTCGAGGACGGTGAGCCCGGCCAGGGGCTGCGCGCCCGCTGCGGTTTCGGTGGCTGCGGTCATGGTGTGGCGGAAGAGGCCGTTGCGGCCGCCGCAGCGCGCGGACGATCCAGTGCGGCTTCGCCCAGCAGCGCGCGGGCGAGCAGCATGCGGTGAACTTCGGAAGGGCCTTCGATGACGCGCGTGACGCGCAGGCCGCGCAGCCAGTGTTCCAGCGGCAACTCGCGGCTCAGGCCCATGCCGCCCAGCACCTGCACGGCGCGGTCGGCGGCCTGGAACGCGCGCTCGGTGCAATAGAGCTTGGCCATCGAGGCGACCTGGCGCGCGTCCTCGCCGCGCTCGTCGCGCATGGCGGCGTCCCACAGCATCAGGCGCGCGGCGTGCAGTTCCACGCACGAGTCCACCAGCAGGTTCTGCACCGACTGGCGCGTGGCCAGCAGCGCCCCGAAGGTGGAGCGGACGGTGGCGTAGTCGGCGGCGAGCTCGATCGCCGCCTGCGCCGCGCCTATCGATTGCGC
>JAQGMU010000666.1 GCA_028292195.1 Ramlibacter sp.
CGTTGGCGGCCCAGGCGGCGCTTGGTGTGTTGGTAGCGCTCGGCGTAGTAGGGGTGTTTGCAGGCGTTCAGGGCGGCCTCGAAGAGCGCCCAGCGCAGGTACTTGGGGCCGTGCTTGGAGATCGGTCCGCGGGCGTCGGTGGCGCCGGACTGCTTGACGCGTGGGCACAGGCCGGCGTAGCCGCAGAGCTTGGCCGGCGACGGGAAGCGGTCGATGTCGCCGATCTCCGAGGCGATGGTGTAGGCGTTGATCCAGCCGATGCCCGGCGCGGTGACTAGCAGCGGGATGTAGCGGTGATCGGCGCCCTGGCGCTTGAGCTGTACGGTCAGCTGCGCGATCTGCAGCTCGAGGTCGTCGATCAACCCCAAGGTGATGTCGACGTTCTGGCGCTACGGATCCGGGATCGCGAGGTGGTCCAGCAACTCGCGGCCGGCGTGGCCGAACAGATCGGAGACCGGGCAGGGGTGACCGAAGGCGACCAGCGTGGCGTGGATGCGGTTCTTCAGCGTCGTGTGGTGCCGGACGAGGTGCAGCCGTAACCGCGCGCGTCGATCTTGTCGGTCTTGCAGGCCAACGGCGCCAAGCCCTCGGCCTTGGTCGCGTCGGCGATCAGCACGTCCCAGCCGTGCTCCTCGAGCCGGTCGTGGACGAATCGCGCGCCGTTCATCGACTCGATCACCCCACGCACCGGCCCGCCATGCATCGCCGCCCTCGCCGCCAGCTTTCGCAGTCCGTCGGCATCGGGCGGCGAAGCTCACTCGTCGACGATCTCGCCGGCAGGCGAGACCAAGCAGACGTCGACCTTTCGGCGACTCAGATCCAATCCAGCGTGCAACATGAAGACGGGCCTCCTCGAGATCGCTCCTCGGTAGACACGTCGAGCGTCCCACCGAGGAGGTCCTCCTTCATCGCAGTCTGCAGCCGTCGGCCGGTCCATCGATTGCGCGGCACGGCGGGCGATGGGGTCATGCCCCTAGGGCGGCCGAGCGCGACGTACGGCGCGCCTTGTGGTGCTGGCGGCAGCGGACCAATGGAGACGACGTGCGTCGTGCCGTCGGGTGCCCGCGGCCGAGCCGACGCGGCGCGGGCGGCCGCGTCGATCCCTGTGGTCTATGCCCAATGGGCCGATGACGCCCAGCCGCTGACCTCGTCGTCGCGGACGGCGGTGGCGTCGCGGGGCCGCTCGGCGAGGTCGGCGAGGTCGGCGCGCCGCTCGCGGCGCCTCGTGCCGCGCTCGAGGCGGTGGTCGGTGCCCTTGGCCAGCGCGATGAGGCGGCTGATCTCGCGTGAGGCGTCCCACTTGGTCTTCGGGCTGGCGAAGGTGGTCCCGGTCTGGTTGGCCAGGCGGCGTAGCGCGCTGAGCTGCTTGTCGGTGGGCTTGGGGCCAGACGTCGGAGGCGACTTGCGGGTGGCAGCGCTGTAGGTGTTGGGCATGGGGGCCTGCCGATAGCGGGCGCGGGAGGAGGGAGAGCAAGCGTGGGGCCGTCAGGGCTCGCCGCAGGCGACGCGAAGCGACACGCTTGTCGGACGACGAGTGCCTGCTCGGATCACCGGGCTGTCAAACCGGCAGCGACAGCGGGCAGAACAAGACGTCTGGAGACATGCGCACCGGCGCTAGACGATCAGCAAATGCGCGGAACTGATCATTGTGGCTTCCTGACCGACGCAGCAAACGATGGACAAAACTCCCACAAAGCTCCATTTCCACACCCGAATAGCAGTTGTGTGGTTGGCTCGCGCCGTTCATGACCCCCGGGTCTTCTGGCCCGGAAACGGAAAGGAGTTGAACTTGCTCTCATCAAAATGGAGGGCCGCAATGTTGGTGGTGCTCGGCTCGCTAGGCGTGTCGGCATTCACCGCCTCGGGCGCCCAGGCAGGGAGCCAGGTGTTCATCAGCGCGCAGTACGTCGGCGACAGTGGGGTCTTCGGCTATGTCGATCCGCTCTATCGGGTCAATGCGCTTGGTGCCGGCTACAACGCCTGCGTCAACGCCCTGACCTACCCGAACGGACCGTGGGCTGGGACGACGTACTGCGGCACCAGTCCCGACCACCCCTACAACAGCTCGAACCGCTGGGGCTGGAGCGGCGCAGCCCCCGGCACGGTCGAGGACATCTATGCAACGGAGTACTGGTGATGACCACTTCGCGAAGCCGGTCCTTGGCCATGCTCGCTGTCGGCGTGTTGCTGCTCGTGCTTGCAGCGGCGATCGCTAGCGCATCTCAGGGCGCGCCCGCGACTGATGGCAACAGCAGCCGCCTCGGCGCCATCCGTTCGAACGTTCCGATGACGGGCGCGGTTTCGCCTGCCCAGGCAACGTCGTTCGGCGCCCTACGCGGCCCGGCCAGCCTGCAGCATTCGGACGTCCTTCGACGCTATGGACAAGGGCTGCAGTCGGTAGGAGGCAACGTAGCGCTCGCCCGGGCCGTCACTCCGGCCGGTGGTGAGTCGCAGAGCCCCTGGTACCTGATCCCCGGCACCAACGGCGTGTGCTTCTTCGACGGCACGGCTGGCGAATGTGCATCAGACGCTGATGCACGTGCCGGCAGGTTGTTCATGATCAAGTACGAGCCGTCGGGCGACTCGCCTTTTCCCAAGGTCAAGCCGGGCGAGGCCATGCCGAGCACAGTCATCGGCATTGCGCCCGATGGAGTCGACACGGTGAGCGCCCGAGATGCTGATGGCACGCCGGTGATTGCACCGGTGATGAACAACACCTACAGCATCGCCGGGCGAGGGCTCACCGAACTCGCGCTCCGGCGCAGCGATCAGGCGTCCCTCAAGCTGGTGCTGCCGGCTGGCGAGCTGGCGCCATAGTCGCGCGAGCAGCGTTGCAGTGGACACCGCGCGGGTCGCGCCGGGTGAATCAGAGCTGGTAGCGGCCCGCGCGGTGGCGCGATCATCAGCAATACCCATGTTTGGCGTCGCGCGGGACTGTAGAGTGATGATGTGCCCTGCTCGACTGTCATTCGGTTCACCCGGGAGCCCCGGCCTGTACTGCTTGGCGTGGCCGCAGCGTTGGTCGCCGTCTGGCTCGTGACTGCGTCAGTCACATCAGTGGCGGACGCTCGGCCGGGTGCACTCAAGCCACCGACCACGATCTCGGCAGAGCGAGCTGCGTTGATCCCTGCCTTGCGAGAGCCGGCGAGCCCGTCCGTTCCGCATCTGGCCAGCGTGATCGCCGACTATCCGGAGATCCGTGCCCGGTACGCGCTCAACCCCTCGTTGACGCGGTCGCTTCCGGTCCCGGGCAGCGCGTCATCCAGTCGTTGGTATGTCGTCCCGGGCCGCGGCGCGCTGTGTCTGTTGCACGGTGCTTTTACCTGCCAGTCAGACGCTGGGGTACGCGCGGGCAGGCTGTGGCTTGAGGCCGTCAAGCCTGTTGGGCTCGCGCCGGTGCCGCCGCCCGGCAGTCCGGTGCCCTCGACGATCGTGGGGGTCGCGCCGGAGGGCATCGTCGGCGTCTCTGCCGTCACCCTGAGCGGAGACACTCCATCCGGCAGCGTCGCCCACGGTCTCTTTGCGATTCGCGGAACCGACATCACGGGTCTACAGCTGTGGCGCGCCCCGGCCCTTAGCGTGGTGATTCCGCCGGTGCCCGGCCACTAGTAGGACGCGACAGCGCGATCCCCATGGGGCCGTCGGTGAGATCCTCGGCGGCAAGTGCGGGGTTATCGACAGTCTCGAGCTGGATGATCCCGGCACTCCATGACGGCGGCGAGGGGGGCGCGATCGCGCCGCTCGCGGGTAATCAGCGCGTGTCGTCGCCGCGCTGCCGCACGCACCGGTGCCGCAGGACGTTGCGGTACGCGGCGGGTGCGACGCTCCGCGCAGGACAGTAGCGCCACGCCGGAGATACCCCGTTAGGGCGATGCCGGCCGCCGCGTCCTGCAGGTTGTCGGCGCCGGGGGCCTAGCGCAGCGCCGAGAGCAGGTCCTGCGCGGCGAGGTCGCGCAGAGTCGGCTCGGCGTCGGCGTCTGCGTCTGCGACGGCGGAGACGAAGACGAGGCGGTCTGCGGAGGGGACGAGCTCGGCGAGCTGGGCGGCGGCCGCGGGCTGCCCGTCGCGTCCCGTGGCGCTGGCGGCCAGCAGCCATCGCGCGTGGCGGGCGTCGGCGGCCAGCTCGCTGGCGAGCAGGTGAGCGCAGTGGGCGAGGCGGGCGGTGGCGTCGAGGCTTTCGCGGCCCGCAACCGACGGTCGTCAAGCACCTGCGCAGGGGCGCGAACGACCTGAGCTTCGCTGCCGTCGTGTCGACCGACGATCGCTGGCGAGTCGGCTCACCGCACTGGACCGACTGCGCGAGCGGGGGCGTCATCGACCAGAAGGAGACCGACGCGGCGACGGTCAGGGACATGCCCGGGGTCCTGCTGCGGGAGGGCTCCGACGCGTTCGCCAACCCGCCGGTCGTGCTGACGGTGACCGTCGACGGGCAGCACTTCGACGCCTGCGGCGGGCTCGGAGCCGCCGGATGGACCGACCCGGCGTCGGATCAGGCCGCGGGCGTGTGCATGGTCCCAGGGTTGGGCGCGCGGGGTGCGTAGCCGAGGCCGCAGGTGCCCACGGCCGGTGCCAAGTGCTGGTGGCTCACGGCCACCGCACGGGAGGGTCGCACCGACCTCCTGACGGTCAGTGAGCGCTCCGCGGGCCTGGTCGACCCGGTACGGGTCGCCGGCGAAGCCTGGCGTCAGTAGTTTGCCGCTGTGGCCGGAGCGGGTGCGGCCAACCGATCGTTGTGGGCAGTACATGACCCATGCCACACGCACGTGATGGCGAGCCGCCCGCTCAGTAGAAGACGTAGCGGAACTTCGTGCCGCTGCAGAACCGACGGAGCTTCAGGCCCATGGTGGAGCCGTGGGAGCGGTTCTCGGCCGAGGGGACGTAGGCGACGTTGGCGCGCCAGCCGCGTGGATTGATCCCGCGCGTAAGACCGAGGCCGCGGCCGACCGCGGGCGGGTACTCGTCGCGATCCTCGCCGGATCGGGTGGGGATGCCCTGGAGCAGTCGCGTGCGGCGAGCGTCAGCGCCCGGTCGGTTGAAAACAAGGGTACGCGGCCATCCTCGGCGCAACGCGCTGAGGAAGTGACGGCGAATGTGCGGGTACTTGGTCATCGAGAACGTGACGTTCTGTACGCCAGCCGGCGTGGTGCAGCTCGGCGGGTCCGGTGTATCTGCCGGGGCCGGTTGCGGCGGCTGCGGATCCGGCGTGGGGTCCGGGACCGGTGACGGCGGCGCCGGCGGCGGTGGAACCGGCGCCGGCATGGGCGCTGGCGCCGGCGTGCCGGGTGCGGCGGTCGAGCACGGGCAGGGAAGGCTCTCGCAGTAGATGCCGTCGCCGCCGTCGGCATCGCGGGTGTCGCCGGCGGCCTGGGCGGCGGCCTGGTTTGGGTAGTCGGCGCAGGTCGCTGCGAGCGATGGCGCCGGTAGCGCGGCGAGGATCACGGCGATCGCGGCGGTCAGGACGGCTCTAGGCGCGCGCAGGCGGTGATCCTCGTGTTCACGGGCAGCAGCGTAGACCTCTCAGCAGAGTGACTGGCTCGCCGAGCAACTCTCCACAGCTGCGCCGCGGCCCTTCAGTCGCCAGACCAGGTGTGCGTTGCGGGGGGTCGCGCCGAAGCGCACGGGCTCGTGGGCAGTCGCTGGCGGCGTGCGTCAAACCAGTTGGGGGATCGCGAGCTCGTCAACAGAGCGCCGCTGGGCGGCGGCAGCGTCTTCGAACTGGATCTCGATTTCGAGGATGGCGGTGTCTGGATCGACGGCGGGAAGGGTCAGGGCGGCTTTGATGCTGCCGCGGCGGTCGCATTGTTGACAGTTCCCTGTCGCGTCTTCGTGACTGGAGCGTCGCATCTGGGTGGCCGCCGACAGGCGGGTGCGGTCCCGGTCGCTAGGGGCGACCGGCGAGGAGCGCCTGAGAATGCCCCTTACGAATCGAGGCCGAAAATCTCGTTGCCTCGTGAGATCGCGTCGGCGTGCGCTTCGCGGTCAAATGGGAGCATCCTGGCCAGGACGACGAGCGGAAGGACTCCGGCGACGCATTGGGGGCCTACCGTTTCCCGAACCGGCGGCGCGAACGCACCGTTCAGGCGAGCACGACAGGCGAACAGCCTACGCGCCCCCGCGGCTCTGCATCCGCGACGCCGCGGCGGCTAGCGCAGGCGCAGGCTGGCGGTGCGCGTCTGCGAGCGGGTGTCCTGGTCGCCGGGGTAGGCGACCGAGACGGTGGCGGTGCGCGTCTTGGCGATCGTCGCCGAGAGCGTGAAGGTCAGCCGGAATGCGCCGCGGCGGATCGTGGGGTGCCGAGTCATGGTGCGCGTGCGGCTGCCCTGGCGGACGCGGTAACGGATGGTGACGCGGCCCGAGGCCTTGGTCGACAGCTTGCCCGCGATGGTGACCTCGCGGCCGACGCGCCGCAGCGTCGTGAGCTTCAGCGCGGGCGACACCTTGGTGAGGACCGGCGTGGGCGTCGGGACCGGAGCGGGCGTCGGGTTCGGCGTCGGGTCGGGCGTGGGCTGCGGGGCGGGCGGCACGTAGCTGAGCGTCAGCGTTGCGGCGCCGGCGGCGTTCTCGTGGCCGAGCTGGTCGACGAGCCAGACCCGCAGCGTGGCCGAGCCGGCCGAGGCCAGCGCGAGGCCGTCGACACCGGTCAGCGACGGGGCGTTCTGGACGGCGCCGCAGGCGCCGTCCTGGCACAGCTGGTAGCGGGCCGCGACGATCGGCGTGCCGGAGTCGGCGGGCAGCGACCAGCTGGCCGAGAAGCTGTTGCTCGTCGACGTCGACGTCGACGAGCTGAGGCCGACCGGCGTAGCCGGGGCCTGGTTGTCGACGCGCAGCGGTTGGGGGCGCGCGATGCGCGTCTCGTTGCCCGCGGCGTCGACGGCGGCGACCTCGATCGCGTGCGAGCCATCGGCCAGGCCCGCCGTGGGCAGGCTCACCGAGCCACCGGGCTCGTCGGTGCACGGCCGCGGCCGGTCGTAGCTGCAGCTGCGCTGCAGGGTGGCAATGAGCGACCCGTCGGCGTAGACGCGGGTGGCGGAGATGCCGGTGCTGTCGCTCGAGTTCAGCGAGAGCGGCAGGGTGCCCTGCGCCCAGTAGGTCGTCGTCCAGCCGCGGCCGGTGGGCGTGCCCGCCGTCGGGGCGGTCGGGTCGGTGATCGTCAGGAACGCGGAGAAGATCTCGGCGTTGACGTTGGTCAGCGAGAAGCCGTTGCCGCAGGTGTGCGTCGGCGGGACGTCGCGACAGTAGAGCCCGATGATGATCGAGCTCGCCGACTGGCCGGGGAGGTCGCGGTACGCGCCGCGGTTGGTGTTGGCGGTGTCGTTGGGGTACCAGTCGTCGCCGCCGGCGAAGCACGACGACCAGGTACCCATCTCGCAGGTGTCGATGACGTTGCTCCGCGTGCTCAGCGAGATGTAGGGCTGCCAACTGTCGTCGTTGACCTTGCTGATGCCGCGCCAGTAGCGCAGGCGGGTGATCGTCGTTCCCGCCAGTGGGGTGAAGGTCATCTCGGCGCGATCGCCGGCGTTGGCCTCCAGGCCACTGGTGTTGCCGAGGCGGTCGCTAACCCACAGACCGGCCTGCTGAAAGCTGTTGGGGAACCCCGAGGGCCGGTTTGACGGCGGGCAGTTGACGCCGGTCGACAGCGCGGTCGGGTCGCCGTTCAGCGTGGTGGTCCACCCTTGCGAGGAGGCGCTCTCGCCGCAGCTCTGCATCACGAACCCGCCGCCACCGGCCACCGGGCCGACATCGCCCGGCAAAGGACGGTACTGCGCACGGGCGCTGACCGGAACGGCCACCGCCGCCAGAAGGGTGGCGGTCGTGGTGAGAGTGAGACGAAGTCGAGCGAGCATTGCGTTGGTTTCCGTAGGAAAGCGGCGCTACTTCCTCGGATGGAGGCTCAGCAGAGCCGATGTCCCCCGGACCCCTGTGGGATCACGGTAGATGATCGACACTTCGCTCAGCGTTCCCGAGACCCGAGCCCGCAGCCTGTCACCCGTGACATGCAGGCTGCGCGTGAGGGTCGGGAATACTCGCCCCTTCTTGCGCGCGAAAATCTGCACGCGCGCCTGGACGCCCTTGGGCTTGTTCTTGAAGCTGAACGTCAGCAGCCCCCCGCGATAGCGCACCGAGCGCACCACCGGCTTGGAAAGCCGAGCGCGAGGAAGCGCAGCGACGACAACGGGCTGCGTCACTAGCCCGGGTGTCGTGGTCGCCGGCACGGGGGAAACGGGCCTTGGCCCTGCGTCGTTCGCCGTGGTGTTCGGGCTCGTCTCCTGGGTTGAGGGCTGAGTACCGAGGACGGGGATTGTCGCGTGACCGGCGGCCAGTTGGTCGCCGAGGCCTGCGGCCCGAAAGGCCGCGTCGACGTCGAGCGACGGACCCGCTCCGGTGCCGCGGGTGTGCTGGATCAGCAACTGCTCGGCGCCGTCGACGGTCAGGTCGGGTCGTAGACCTCGCAGCTGGGTGAGGACCCCGGCGACGAAGGCGGTGGACTCGCTCGAGCCGCTGGCCCATACGGCGGTGCCGTCGGGCCGGGCGGCGTCGACGGGGCAGCCGGAGGCCCAGAGGTCGAGCTCGGGGCCGGAGGCCGCGAACGAGCAGCGGGCGCCGTTGTTGTCGGCCGCACCGATGGCCAGCACGGGACCGTAGGCGGCGGGCCAGTCGACGGCGCCCTGGTGGTTGCCGGCGGCGGCCACGACGTTCAGCCCGTAGTAACGGGCGTTGTCGACGTTGTTCTGTACGGTGGCCATCGCGCCGGCATCCAGGCTGGCGATCATCGCCCCCCCGAGCGACATCGAGATGACCTTGATGTTGTAGGCAGTCCGATAGCTGATGCACTTTTGGATCGCCAGGCCGAGGTCGATGCCGCCGAAGCCGGAGCCGTCGCGCGAGGCGCGGACCGAGACGACGTTGATCGACGGCGCGGCGCCGACCATCCCGAAGCCGTTGTAGGGCGCCGAGGCGATCATCGCCATCAGCGTGCCGTGGTGGTCGCTGTTGCGATCGGCACCGTCGCCGCCGTCAACCGACAAGCGATCGAGCACGTTGACGGTGTCGGGGCTGACGTCGTTGCCGGTGTCGACGACGCAGACCGCCGCCCGCTGGGCGGGTGCGGGAATCCAGGTCGAGTCAGTCGCGTGAGCGGCGGTGGCCTGGCCAGTGAA
>JAQGMU010000309.1 GCA_028292195.1 Ramlibacter sp.
GGTGCTCAAGCCGCCCGTGGCGGTGCCGACGGTGGAGATTTTCCGTGACCCGAATTTGACCCGGGACAAGAAATCTGTCAAAATGTTGGACTTTCCTGCCGGTGATTGGTCGTTCCCGCAAACGCGCTTTGCCAACGACCTGCAGCCGGTGGCGATTGCCAGGTATCCGGCGATTGCGCAGGCGGTGGAGTGGCTGGGCCGGCATGACGGTCAGGCGGCTATCACCGCGAGGATGACCGGTTCCGGCGCATGCGTGTTCGCGGCGTTTGAGGCGGAATCCGATGCGCGCGGGGTTTTCGACGCGTGTCCACGGGAAATGGAAGGTTTTGTCGCGCGCGGGCTGGCGCGGCACCCTCTGGCCGGCTTGATGGAAGCCACCGGCGGGTAAAGCGCGGTAGCTTGCGGTGGAAAGGCTAGTTGTTGTAAAAGCGGTGATGGCAGCAACGCCGTGAATCAGATGCAAAGCCGCGAGGCCTAGCGTGCAATAGAGCAGGACCCACAGTTGGGGAGTCGCCAAGTTGGTTAAGGCACCGGATTTTGATTCCGGCATTCGAAGGTTCGAATCCTTCTTCCCCAGCCAACCCCTTTCAACCGTCTTCCCCTTCGCGCACTCCGCGTTCCCGTCATGTCCAACGCGAATTTGATGATCGTGACCGGCAACGCCAATCCTCTGCTCGCGAAGGAGGTGGCGCGCCGCCTGGCCATTCCGCTGGGGCGGATTTCGGTGGGCCGTTTTTCGGACGGCGAAGTCACGGTGGAGATCAACACGAACGTGCGCGCACGGGACGTGTTCGTGGTGCAGTCGACCTGCGCCCCGACCAACGAGAACCTCATGGAGTTGCTGATCATGGTCGACGCGCTCAAGCGCGCCTCGGCCGAGCGGATCAGCGCGGTGATCCCCTACTTTGGCTACGCCCGGCAGGACCGCCGGCCGCGGTCGGCCCGGGTGCCGATCTCGGCCAAGGTGGTGGCCAACCTGCTGGAAACGGTGGGCGTGGCGCGGGTGCTCACCATGGACCTGCACGCCGACCAGATCCAGGGCTTCTTCGACATCCCGGTCGACAACATCTACGCGTCGCCGGTGCTGCTGGGCGACCTGCGGCAGAAGAAGTATGAAGACCTGATCGTGGTCTCGCCCGACGTCGGCGGCGTGGTTCGCGCCCGGGCGCTGGCCAAGCAGCTGGGCACCGACCTCGCCATCATCGACAAGCGCCGGCCCAAGGCCAACGTGAGCGAAGTGATGCACGTCATCGGCGAGATCGAAGGCCGCAACTGCGTGATCATGGACGACATGATCGACACCGCCGGCACGCTGGTGAAGGCGGCCGAGGTGCTGAAGGAACGCGGCGCGAAGAACGTCTATGCGTATTGCACGCACCCGATCTTCTCGGGCCCGGCCATCGACCGCATCGCCAAGGGCAACGCCCTCGACGAAGTGGTGGTGACCAACACCATTCCGCTGTCGGATGCCGCGCGCGGTTGCGCCAAGATCCGCCAGCTCACCGTCGGCCCGCTGATCGCTGAAACCATGCAGCGCATCGCCAAGGGCGAATCGGTGATGAGCCTGTTCTCGGACCAGGTCAACCTGTTCTGAGGCTTTAGTCGCCCCTCTGACGAGGGGCAATTTGTGAAACCGGAAGTCCACTGGTCGCGGTGGCTTCCCGATTGGAGAAGTCTATGAAATTCGTCGCTTACGAGCGCGCAATGCAGGGTACGGGTGCGAGCCGCCGTCTCCGCAACGTCGGCAAGACGCCCGGCATCGTCTACGGTGGCGAGGGCCAGCCGCAACTGATCGAGCTCGATCACAACGCCCTGTGGCACGCCCTGAAGAAGGAAGCGTTCCACTCCTCCATCCTCGAGATGGACCTGGCCGGCAAGGCTGGCAAGGTGCTGCTGCGCGACGTGCAATACCACCCGTACAAGCAGCTGGTCCAGCACGTGGACTTCCAGCGCGTCGACGCCAACACCCGCCTGCACATGAAGGTGCCGGTGCACTACGTGAACGCCGAGGAGTCCCAGGCCGTCAAGCTGGAACACTGCCTGGTGAACCCGGTGGTGAACGAGCTGGACGTCTCCTGCCTGCCGAAGGACCTGCCCGAGTTCATCGAGGTGGACCTGTCGGGCCTGAAGAAGGGCATGTCCCTGCACCTGGCCGACATCACGCTGCCCAAGGGCGTGAAGGCCGTGACCCACGGCAAGCCGAACCCGGTGATCGTGTCGGTGGTGACCTCCGCCGCCGAAGAGTCCGCCGCTGAAGGCGCCGAAGGCGCCGTCGCCGCCGCGCCGGTTGCCGAAGCCAAGGCCGCTCCGGCTGCCAAGGCTGCACCGGCCGCCAAGGCCGCCCCGGCTGCCAAGGGCGGCAAGGAAGCCGCTGCGAAGCCGGCCGCCAAGGCTCCGGCCGCCAAGCCTCCGGCGAAGAAGTAAAGCTCTGTTCGTTCCCGCGCAGGCAGGGACGACAAAACATCAGGCCCGCGCAAGCGGGCCTTTTTTCATTCCGGCATGGTGACAATAGTCCCATCCGCGCCCCGCGCTTTTGACTACCTTCCAACCATGATCAAGCTGTTCGTGGGCCTGGGCAATCCCGGGCCCGAGTACGAGGCGACCCGCCACAACGCCGGTTTCTGGTGGCTGGACGAGCTCGCCCGCGACCTCAAGGTGAACCTGGCGCACGACCGCGGCTACCACGGCCTGCTGGCGCGCACCACGGTGCACGGGCACCAGATCTGGCTGCTGGAGCCGCAGACCTTCATGAACGTCTCCGGCAAGTCGGTGGCGGCGCTGGCGCGCTTCTACAAGATCAACGCCGAGGAGATCCTGGTGGCGCACGACGAACTGGACGTGGTGCCGGGACAGGCCAAGCTGAAGTTCGGCGGCAGCCACGCCGGCCACAACGGCCTGCGCGACATCCACGCCCAGCTGGGGACGGGCGACTACTGGCGGCTGCGCATCGGCATCGGCCACCCGGGCGTCAAGGCCGAAGTGATCAACTGGGTACTGAAGAAGCCGGCGCCCGACCAGCGCACGGCCATCGAGGAATGCATCACCCGCACGCTCAAGGCCGTACCGGCCATGCTGGCGGGCGAGATGGACAAGGCGACCCTGATCGTCCACACGCACAAGGCGCCGCGGCCGAAACCGCCGCGGCCGGACGAGGCGCCGTAAGGGTTCTTCAACCCCGCAGGAGGAGAGGCAGCGTGAACAGGAACATCAGCATTGCGGCCATCTTGCTGGCCGCAGCGGGCGCCGTCGGCGCCCAGGCCGTGTACCGCTGCGGCAGCAGCTACAGCCAGCAGCCCTGCCCCGGCGCCAGCGAAGTGGCGGCCGCCACCCCGCGTCCGCCCGCCGACGTCGCCCAGGCCCGCTCCGTGGCGCAAGCGGACATGAAGCGCGCCGACGCCATGGAAAAGGCGCGGCTGGCACAGGAGAAGAATGCGCCGAAGGCGCTGGTGATAGGACCGCAGGCCGCGGCTTCCGCACCGGCCAGACCGGTGGCGCACGCGAAGAAGAAGGGCAAGCCGGAGGAGTTCACGGCGGTGCAGCCGGGGACGGCGAAGAAGAAAAAGTAGGGTGGGTTCGCGAAGCGACCCCACCGGCGGGGTCGCCTGCGGCGAACCCACCCTACGTGTGAGCAACCAGCCGGATGTACTTCTGGTACAGCGTCTCCCGGCTCTCGATGCGCGCCGGATTCAGCGGAATGCACGCCACGGGACACACCTGCACGCATTGCGGTTCGGGGAAGTGGCCGACGCACTCGGTGCACTTGTCCGGGTTGATCTCGTAGATCTCCGGGCCGAGGTAGATGGCGGCGTTCGGGCACTCCGGCTCGCACACATCGCAGTTGATGCACTCGTCGGTAATCATCAATGCCATGGCGGGGGACCTCGAAAGCGACTTCTGGCATTATCCCCGGCTTCATGAGTCTGTTCCTGTTCAAGCGGCTCATCACCCTTGTTGCGACCCTGGTTGGCACGTCCGTGGTGGTGTTCCTGGTGCTGGAAATCCTCCCCGGCAACGCCGCCCAGATCCTGATGGGCCCCGACGCCTCGCCCGAGGCCGTCGTCGCCCTGGCCCAAAAGCTCGGCATCGACCAGCCGGCCTGGCAGCGCTATTGGCACTGGGTGGCCGGCATGCTGCACGGCGACCTTGGCCTGAGTTATGCGTACAGCACGCCGGTGACCGAACTGATCGTGGAACGCATGTCGCTGACCGTGCCGCTGGCCCTCATCGCCATGGCCCTGACCATAGTGCTCGCCCTGGTGGCCGGCGTCTACGCCGCCTCGCGCCACAACAAGCTGGGCGACGTCGGCGTGATGGGGCTGACCCAGGTCGGCATCGCCATTCCCAACTTCTGGTTCGCCATCCTGCTGATCCTGCTGTTTTCGGTGCAGCTGAAGTGGTTCTCGGCCGGCGGCTTCCCGGGCTGGAAGGACGAAGGCATCCTCGGCGGCCTGCGGGCGCTGATGCTGCCGGCCCTGTCGCTGGCGGTGGTGCAGTCGGCCATCCTGGCGCGCATCACCCGTTCCGCCGTGCTGGAGGTGCTGCGCGAGGACTTCGTGCGCACCGCCCGCGCCAAGGGCGTGACGCAGCGCGGCGCGCTCTGGGGCCACGTGCTGCGCAACGCGATGATCCCGGTGGTCACGGTCATGGGCCTGCAGTTCGCCGAGCTGCTGGCCGGCACCATCGTGGTGGAAAGCGTGTTCTACCTGCCCGGCCTCGGCCGCCTCATTTTCCAGTCGATCTCGAACCGTGACCTGATCGTGGTGCGCAACTGCGTGATGCTGCTGGCGGCGATGGTGGTGATCGTCAACTTCGTGGTCGACATCCTGTACGCGGTGATCGACCCACGGGTGAAGGCGAGCGACATATGAGTGCCGTGCTGCCGACGACGCTGGCCGCACCGATGGCGGCCCCCGGATT
>JAQGMU010000133.1 GCA_028292195.1 Ramlibacter sp.
TGCCGGGTTCGGGAATGCCGGCGTCCAGGAACACCAGGCGCTGCAGGCGTTCCGGCATCCGGTCGGCAACGCCGGCCACCGTGCCGCCGCCGAAACTGTGGCCCACCAGGTAGATCCCGTTCAACTCTTCGGCTTCGATCAAGGCCGTGATGTCCTCGACGAAGACGTCCATCGTGATCGCATGGTTGAGGAGGTGCTTGCGCTCTCCCAGGCCGGTCTGGGTCGGGGTGTAGACGTCATGCCCCGCCGCCCTCAGCCGCCGGGCCACGCGTCGCCAGCACCAGCCGCCGTGAAAGGCGCCATGCACCAGGACGTAGGTTTTGCCGCCGCTCGCGGCTTGGGCCGTTGCTGCTGCCATGGACATCATGATATCCACGGGGCCTCGTAAGATCGCGATCGACACCCATGAAGAACCCAGCATCCCCCATCGACATCCGCCCCGCCAGCGTCGACGACGTGCCTTTGATCCTCGGCTTCATCAAGGAACTGGCGGCCTACGAAAAGGCGGAGCGCGAAGTGGCGGCCGCCGAGGCGGACATTCGCCACTCGCTGTTCGGGGAAAAGGCCCAGGCACACGCCTTGATCTGCCGCGTCGACGGCGTTGCGTGCGGCTTCGCCGTCTACTTCTTCAACTACTCCACCTGGCAGGGCAGGCAGGGCCTCTACCTGGAAGACCTCTACGTGTCGCCCGCCCACCGCCACGCCGGGGCCGGAAAGGCCATGCTGCACCACTTGGCGCGCATCGCGGTCGCCAACGGGTGTGGACGCTTCGAGTGGAGCGTGCTGGACTGGAACGCGCCGGCCATCGCCTTCTACCGGTCCATCGGTGCGGTGGCGATGGACGAATGGGTGCGGTACCGTCTCACAGGCCAGGCGCTTGCGGACTTCGCCGGCGACGGCGGCGCAGAACCCCGGCAGGCGAAGACGCGATGACCGTTCTTATCGGTACGCTCTCACCGGAGCGGCTGGCGCAGGGGGCCCTCCGGGCAGTCCCGCCAGCTTCAGTCCCTCGGCGAAGTGATCCCTGGCGGCCAGATAGGCCGGCGCGGTCGATCCACGACTGGCCCGGTCGCGACCTACCCAGTAGCCGGGCTGGCGCCTGAGAATCTCGGCCGCCTGCTGCCGCGCCGCGACCAGGTTGTTGCGGTGCGCCTCGGCTGTGGCGGCCACGAGCAGGGGGACGAGGTTCGACGGGTTGGTGGCGGCGCCCCGGCGCGCCCTGTCGATGGCTTCGTCGTAACGATGCAGCGCGACCAGCGCCGTGGACGCCGTGTCGTGCAGAGCCGACATGTTTTCGGAGTCCAGCGGGTTCAGCCGCTCCGCGACATCGACTTGCCGCAACGTGTCTTCCCAGCGCCCGAGGAAAAAGAGGCTGATCGCCAGCTCCCGGTGCGCCGCCACGTCGTTCGGGTTCAGCTGCAGCAGCCTGCGCGTGGTGGTGATGGCGTCTTCGAGCTCGCCGGCGAAATTCAGTGCGCAACTGAGCGCCAGCAGCGACTCCTGATCGTCCGGGTCCGCGGCGAGGGCGCGCTGCGCCAGCGCCTTGGCGATCGCGACAGACCGCTTGCGATCCTGGCTCCATCGCTTTTGCACATCGCGGAGATGCGTGGACGCCAGGCTCGCGAGGGCAGGGACCGAGTCGGGCTGGGCGGCGAGGGCCGCTTCGAAATGGCCGCGGGCGAGCACCAGCTGCTCGCGTGTCGTCAGCGTGGCCATCACATGGGTGCCACGCATCCAGTGGTCGACCGCCGCGCTGCTTGGCGGCGAGAGCACCGCCCGCTCGAGCATGGATTGCTGGATCTTGGCGTCGAGGAGATTGCTCACCCTGGCCAGGATGTCCTGCTGCGCCGCTCCGTTCGCGACCAGGGGATAGTCGAAGCGGTCGCTCCAGAGCAGGGCGCCCGTATCGGTTCGCGTAAGCCGGACGGTGACGGCGAGGTTTCCCCCGTCCCGGCGGACACTGCCGGCCACGACGTGCCGCACGTCGAGTTCGCGGCCCACGCGCTTCGGATCCACCATGTCTCCGGATCCGAGCACGGCGCTCGATTCACTCGAGATGACACGGATGTTGGAGAGCCGCCCCAGGTTGACGGTCAGGTCGTGATCGACCGCATAGGCGATCTCGGGCGCCTTTGGATCGCTGAGGTCCGTGAACGACATCACGGCGATCGAACGTCGATCCGCCAGTTCCGCGTCGATGGAGGGTGGCGCGCTGCGCGAGTACAGCGCCAGCGCCAGCAGGGCACTCACCCCGGCTGCGCAGGTGGTCGCCACGGCGAGCCAGTGCCGGCGCCGCGAGCGTCGCCCGAGCGGCGGCACGCCAGCCGTCGCCTCCTCCGGCGCCACGCCGGCCGCATCGGGCGCCGCCTCCTCCGGCGCTACGGGCGGTCCGGGCGCTATGGGCGCTACGGGCGGGGGCCAGTCCTCATTGGCGGACAACGCGGTGACGGGAGCCACGAAGCGGAAGCCGCGACGCGGCACGGTTTCGATGAAGCGGCTGCCGTGGGCGTCGTCGCCGAGAGCGCGCCGCAGGCCCCAGACCACCTGGTTCAGGTTGTTCTCCTCGACGACCAGGTCGGGCCACACCGTCTCCATGATCCAGCTCTTGTCCAGCAGCTGGCCGGATCGTTCGACGAAAACCAGGAGTGCGCCGAACAACCGCGGCGTCAGGGCCATCTGGGTTCCGTCGCTGCGCAGCACGCGCTGTTCCGCGCGCTCCAGCACGAAGCCGCCCGAATGCATAGCGGTCGGGCAGGGCCATTGCGGCATTCAGGGCATTTCGCCCTTCCCGGACTCGCGCACGCAGACCTGCATGCGCCGTCTCGGCGCCCTTCGCTGATGCCTCGGTGCGGAGGATGATCACGGCGGCCCTCGTGCAAGAAAGCTTAGCACCAGGTTCACCGCCCAGCACCCCTGTTTTGGGTGCCGGAGGCCGCAGCCCGCGCCTGGCCGCTCAGCGTGCCGGCCCTCCCAGGATGCCGGCGGAGCCAGGTGCAGGCACGCCCTGCGCCTTCATGATGTACGTCGAGCCGCTGTCTTCGCCGTGGAAGGCGCCGACCTTGTCCCGGCTCAGGATGTACTCGCCCTGCATCTGCGCGCTCGTGGCGGGGCCGTGAACCTGGAACATGTTGTACGCGCCGGACCATGGATTGCCGCCGGGCCAGGGCGTCTTGAGGTCCGCCGTGACTTCCTCCCGGGTCCGGCTGCTGACAAACGCCGGGTCCTCGTCGGCGTAGGCGGTGGCGCTGCCGATGATTCCGGCGGCGAGCAGGCCCATGGCCGTGACTGCCGCGGAGGCGATAGCCGACTTCAGATTGCGGTTCATGTCGTTCCCCTCGAGCGGAATGGAGATTCAGGACCAATGGGGGGCCGCTCGACGTCCCCTGTCCCGCCCCGAGGTGCGTCGTGCCGTGGGCGCGACTCGCTCGGGGTACTTGCCGGCTGCGTAAGCCAACGGGGGGAACGATTGCACCGCGGGCTGCCTGAGTCCTTCGCGGGGCATGAAAAATCGATTAAAAATACGGAGCGGGGGATCACCCCCTGCCAGTCATGGCCCCAGCGACTTCAGTCCCGCGGCCAGCGTCTGCTTGCAGGTCCAGTAGTCCGCCCAGGGGTCGATCTTCTCGAACGACAGATGCTCCCGCGCCGTATGCACCGTCCATTGGTCGCTGCGCTGGAGCGCGCCCAGGTCGTCCCAGCCGATCGGCATCGACACGCCCAGCCCGGGTCGTGACCGCACCGAGTACGCCGCGGCCGTGGTGGCGCCGTGGTTGTTGCGCAGGTAGTCCACGAAGATTCGTCCCACCCGGTTGCCCGCGCCGCTCCTGGCCACGAAGCGCTGCGGAATCACTTTCGCCAGGTGCTGCACGACGGCCTCCGAAAAGCCCCTGACCGTGTCCCAGTCTTCGCGCGGCGTGAGCGGCACCACCACGTGCAGGCCCTTCCCGCCGCTGGTCTTCAGCCAACTCTGCAGGCGCAGTTCCACGAGCATGCCGCGCACCAGCAGCGCGGCCTCCTGCACGTGGCCCCAGGCGACGCCTTCGCCGGGATCCAGGTCGAAGATCACCCGATCGGGCTGGCCGATCTTGCGCACCACCGCGTTCCAGGTGTGGAACTCGATGACGTTCATCTGCGCTGCCGCGACCAGCGCCTTGCGGGTCGGCACTTCAAGCAGGGGGGCGTGGCCGGGCCACACTTCGGCAGGCAGTTCCCGCACGTCGGCGATCGGCTGTTCGTTCAGGTGTTTCTGAAAGAAGAGTTCACCGCCCACGCCCTGGGGGCCGCGAACCAGCGAACAAGGGCGGCCCTTCAGGTGCGGCAACATCCATTCGGCCACCGACGCGTAATAGCGCACCAGGTCGAGCTTGGTCACGCCGCTGGCCGGGTCGATCACGCGTTCGGGGTGCGAGACCTTGATGCCGTCCACGATGCTGCTGCCGGCTTGCACCAGCGCCGGGCCGGCCGGCATCACGGCGTTTTCGCGCTGGACTTCGCTTGCCGGCTTGTCGGCGCGCAGCGCAATGAATTTGGCGTGACGCAGTTGCTGGTCGGGCGTCCAGGCTGAGAACTCCACCTCGGCGACGAGTCGCGGCTGGACCCAGTGCACGGCGCCACCACCTGTGCCCCAGCGCTTGCTCGGCAGCGGCTGGTCGCCGAACGGAGACGCGGGCTTCTCGATTTTCGCCAGCTGCTTCTTCAGCTCCGTCGCCGTCTTCGCGTTCCAGCCGGTGCCCACGTTGCCCACGTAGCGCAGGGCGCCCTGGGCGTCGTGCACGCCCAGCAGCAGGGCGCCGATCTCGGCCTCGCCGCTGGAGCGGTCGCTGTAGCCGGCGACGACGAACTCCTGGCGCAGCTTGTTCTTCAACTTGAGCCAGGTCTCGGTGCGGCGGGATTCGTAGGGCGCGTCCTTGCGCTTGGCCATCACGCCTTCCAGCCCCATGCGGCGCGCCGATTCCAGGATGGACGCCGCATCGGCGTCGAAGGCGGCGCTGAAGCGCAGGCGCGCCTGGGGACGGTCTTCCAGCAGGCGCTGCAGCAGCTGGCGCCGCCCCTCGAGCGGCACCTGGCGCAGGTCGTAGCCTTCGAACCAGGGCAGGTCGAACAGGAAGTACTCGATGTCCGCGGTGCGCGTGCTGTCGATGGCGTTCTGCAAGGCGTGGAAGTCGGGCGTGCCCTTGCGGCCCATCACGACGATCTCGCCGTCGAGCCAGGCGCTGCCCAGGCCCAGGCCCGCCAGCGCCTGCACCAGCACCGGCATCTTCGAGGACCAGTCGTGCCCGCCGCGGGTGATCAGCCGCACCTGCGTGCCTTCGACGCGCGCCAGCAGCCGGTAGCCGTCGAACTTGATCTCCCAGAGCCACTGGTCCGAGGTGGGTGCGCCCGCCGCCAGCGTGGGCAACTGCGGCGCGAGCTTGGCCGGCATGGGCGCCAGCACCGCGCCTGGAGGAATGCCATCGCCGCCGGTCACCGGCTCGGCCTTCAATGGCTTGGCGATGACGCTATCGGGCAGCGCGCTCACCACGTCGTACTGGGCGCGCGGCCGGGCCAGGCGATCGCGCTTCTTGAACAGGATCCATGGGTCCTGCCGGTCGCCCGGCTTGGCGATGCGCACCAGTTCCCACAGCCCGAACAGCTTGTGCCCATGCAGCGCGAAGACGAGCTTGCCGTCCTTCAGGCCCTGGCGCGCATCCACGGCGGGCTCCCAGGTGCCGCGATCCCAGACGATGACGCTGCCGGCACCGTACTGCCCCGGCGGGATCGTGCCTTCGAAGCTGCCGTACGCGAGCGGATGGTCTTCGACGCGGATGGCGATGTGCTTGTCCGCCGGGTCGTAGCTCGGGCCCTTGGGCACTGCCCACGAGAGCAGCACGCCATCGAGTTCGAGGCGGAAGTCGTAGTGCAGCCGGCTGGCGCGGTGCTTCTGCACGACGAACGACAACGCGCCGGGGCTGCCGGGAGCGGCCTCGTCGCCTCCCCGCGGTTCGGCGGTGACCTTGAAATCGCGCCTGGCCCAGTAGCGCGCCAGCGCACTGGTGGCCTCCGCAGGCTTGGGTTGGCGCGCCGGCATGGCCCGCCTAGGTCTGCAGGCGCCGGTACGCGCTGAAGTGGCGCAGCGCGCCGCGTTCGTCGCCCGCTTCCTTGTGCAGCTCCGCCAGGTTGTAGTGCGCGTCGGCCAGCTTCGGGTCGAGCGCCAGGCTGCGCTCATAGGCGGCCGCGGCTTCTTCGAGCCGCTGCAGTTGGTCCAGCGCCACTGCGTGGTTGAAGTGCAGCAGCGCGGAGCCGGCACAGTGCTGCAGGGCGGCGTCGGACAGGCGCAGCAGCTCGACAAAGCGGCCAGCTTCGGCCCACATGGCGCCCAGGTTCAGGTAGGCATCCACCAGGTCGGGCGCCAGCGCCAGCGCCTGGAGATAGGCGACCTCGGCGGCCGCGGGGTCGGTGGCTTCCAGCGACAGGGCGTGTTCGAACAGGGTCCGGGCATCGGTCTCCGGGGCCTGTTGCGGGGGTGCGCGTTCGAGCAGGGTCACGCTGCCGGCCACCTGCGCCACGTCGAAATCCAGCAGCAGCTGGCCGCTGTCCGACTGCCAGTGGCCGCTGCGGTCCCGCACGGCGACGTCGGCACCGATCGCGGTGATGCGCAGCCCGGTGAGGGGCAGCTCCGCCGGCAGCGTGGCCTTCAGCCGCGCCAGCGACTGCAGGATGCGCCGCGGCGGAATGCGCTGTTCCTGCAGCGCATGCGCCGTGCGCAGCAGCGTCAGGTCCTGGAAAGTGAAGCGCCACTCGTTGCGCTTGCCCCGCGAGGGGGTGACGAAGCCCGCGGCTATGAGCCCCGCGACGATGTGGCGCGACAGGCCCAGCATCGCCTGGACGCGACGCAGCGTGAAAGTGGACCCGTCCTCGGCCGGCGTCACCGGGCTACTTGCGCGCGCGCGCTTTCGCGGGCGCCGGCGCCGCGTCGGATTCGGGGGCCGTGGCAGTGGCAGCCCCGCGCTTGGCACCCTTGCGCTCCTTCGAGGCGACCACCGGCTGGGCCTCGACAGTCGCGGCTTTGGCGGCGGCCGGCTTCTTGGCGAGGCTGGCGCGCAGCGCCTCCATCAGGTCGATCACCTGCCCGGTGCCGGCCGTTTCCTCGTGCGCCGCAGCCACGACCACCTGCTTGCCGGCGATCTTCTCGTCGATGGCGGCCAGGATGCGCTTCTTTTCTTCGTCGACGTACTGCGTGGGGTCGTAGCTGTCGGTCGAGATCTGGGCTATCAGCTGCAGCGCCAGTTGCAGCTCGGCCTGCGACACCTCCACCTGCTCGATGTTCAGCTCCTTGTGGGACCGCACTTCCGCCGCATACAGCAGCTGCTGCAGCACCAGGCCTTCCTCGCCGGGACGGATCTGCACGACGTACTGCTTCGCCTTCCAGGCCCACTTGGCCAGCGCGCAGCGGCCGCTCTGGCGCATGGCTTCGGCCAGCAGCGCATAGGGCTTGGCACCGCGCTTGTCGGGCGCCAGCAGGTAGGCCTTGTCGTAGTAGAGGGCGTCCACCGACTTGGCTGGAATGAACGACATGATCTCGATGCTGGGGCTGCTGGATTCCTCCAGGGCCTTCAGTTCCTCCGGAGTGAAGAGGACGAAGCGGTCCTTCTCGAACTCGTAGCCCTTGATCATTTCCGAGCGCGGGACCACGGCCTGGTCCTTCTCGGAGACGTACTGCTGCTTGAGCCGCGATCCGTCCCTGGCCAGCATGTTGAACTTCACCGCGCCCGACGACTCGGTCGCGGAATACAGCTTCACCGGAATCGACACCAGGCCGAAGCTCAGTGACAGGGAGGCGATCGAACGGGCGGCCATGGACAAGCTTTCTTCGGGCCGGAGTGCATGTCATCAGCACCCGGGCCAGCGCTGCGGTGGGACGTCAATGTTAGAGCGGTCAGCCCCGCCTGTGAACCATGGGCACCCTGGTTCGACGTATTTCCGGGAAAAACCTATCCCCTTGCGGTTGACAAGAGGTTTATAT
>JAQGMU010000340.1 GCA_028292195.1 Ramlibacter sp.
ACGATGATGGCGGCGAAGCCGTAGCCGGCCGGCACGTAGGGCGTGAGCTGGCCGATGGGACCGGCCACCTCCAGCGCGCCGGCGAGGCCCGCCGCGCCGCCGGAGATCAGCAGCGCCGTCCACAGCGCCTTGCGCGAGGAGAAGCCCGCGTAGCGCGCCGCCGCCGGCGCCAGCCCGCCCACCTGCTGGGCGAAACCCGCGCGGGTGCGGAACAGGAAGATCCACAAGGCCACCACGCCAGCCAGGGCCAGGAAGATGCCGATGTTGACGCGCGAGCCGGCCATCAGCTTCGGGATCTGCGTCACCGCTTCGAAGGTCTTGGTCTGGGGGAAGTTGTAGCCGGCCGGGTCCTTCCACGGGCCGAACACCAGCCAGTTCAGGAGCAGCACGGCAACGTAGACCAGCATCAGGCTGACCAGGATCTCATTGGCATTGAACTTGTCGCGCAGGATCGCGGTGAGCGCGGCCCACGCCATGCCGCCCAGCACGCCGGCCAGCAGGATGGCGATGACGATCAGCCGGCTGCTGTCCTTGCCTGCCAGCAGCGCAACGCCGCCGGCCACCACGGCGCCGATCACGAACTGGCCTTCGGCGCCTATGTTCCAGACGTTCGAGCGGAAGCACACGGCCAGCCCCAGCGCGATGATCAGCAGCGGGGTGGCCTTCACCATCAGTTCACCGATGCGGTAGCCGGTGCTGACCGGCTCCCAGAAGAACACTTGCAGGCCCTTCATGGGGTCCTTGCCCAGCGCGGCGAAGAGGATGACGCCGAGGACGACAGTGATGGCCAGCGCCAGCAGCGGCGAAGCCAGGCTCCAGAACCGGGAAACCTCGGGGCGGGGTTCGAGCTTAAACATTTGCCTCTCCTCTGTCTTGCTCCCTCTCCCGCTCGCGGGAGAGGGCTGGGGTGAGGGCCGGCGGCGCATCCCGCAACGCATGCACCACCCACAACCCACTCATCCACTCGCCGATCTGCGTCACCGTGGCCCGGGCCCGGTCGACGCTCGGCGACAGCCGTCCCTTGGCGATCACGTGCAGCCGGTCGCAGATCTCGAACAGCTCCTCGAGCTCCTCGCTCACCACCAGCACGGCGCAGCCGGCGTCGCGCAGGGCCAGGATCTCGCCGCGGATCTGCGCCGCCGCGCCGACGTCGACGCCCCAGGTCGGCTGCGAGACGATCAGCAGCCTGGGGTTGGCGTCGATCTCGCGGCCGACGATGAATTTCTGCAGGTTGCCGCCCGAGAGCGACCTGGCCGCCGCATTGGGCCCGCCGGCCTTGACGTTGAAGCGCTGGATGATGGCGATGGCCTGCTGCTGCAGCGCCTTGACCTTGATCCAGCCGCCCTGGCCCACCGCTTCGGTGCGCGTCAGCAGCAGGTTGTGCGCCAGTCCCAGCGTCGGCACCGCGCCGCGGCCCAGGCGCTCCTCCGGCACCGAGTGCAGGCCGAGCTTGCGGCGCCGCGCCGGGCCGAAGCGGCCCGCCGGCTGGCCGACCACCTGGACGGCATCGTGCGCCGCCCGCCGGTCCTCGCCCGAGAGTGCGTACAGCAGTTCGCGCTGGCCGTTGCCGGACACGCCGGCGATGCCCACCACCTCGCCGGCGCGCACCTCCAGCGTGATGGCGTCGAGGTCGACGCCGAACTGGTCCTCGCGCGCCAGCGTCAGGCTGCGCACGCCCAGCACCACCTCGCCCGGCTGGCGCGCGTGGTGTTCCAGCGCCGGCGGCTCGGCGCCTATCATCAGGCGCGACAGCGACGCATTCGTTTCACGGCGCGGATCGCAGATCCCCGTGACCTTGCCGGCGCGCATCACCGTGCAGGCGTTGCACAGCTCGCGGATTTCGTGCAGCTTGTGGCTGATGTACAGGATGCTGCAGCCTTCGCTGGCCAGCTGCTTCAGCACCACGAACAGCTTCTCCACCGCCTGCGGCGTCAGCACCGAGGTCGGCTCGTCCAGGATCAGCAGCTTGGGGTTGGTGAGCAGCGCGCGGATGATTTCCACCCGCTGCATCTCCCCCACCGACAGCGTGTGCACCGGCCGCGAGGGGTCGACGTCCAGCCCGTACTCCGCCGCCTTGGCGCTGATGCTGTGCGTGACCTGGTTCAGGGTCAGGCTCTTGTCCAGGCCCAGCCAGACGTTCTCCGCCACCGTCAGCGTGTCGAACAGGCTGAAATGCTGGAACACCATGCTGATGCCCAGCGCGCGCGCTTCCTGCGGGTTGCGGATGTGGACCGGCTGGCCGTTGAAGAGGACGCTGCCCTCGTCCGGCTTGACCGCGCCGTAGATGATCTTCATCAGCGTCGATTTGCCGGCGCCGTTTTCGCCCAGCACGGCGTGGGTCTCGCCGGGCTGGACCGTCAGCGACACGTCACTGTTCGCCACCACTGAGGGGTAGCGCTTGGTGATGTGCGCGAGCTGGAGTCGCGGGATGCTCACGAGGGTTGTCTCCGGGTCAGTGTTGTTGCAGCGAGGCGGCGACCTGCTTCACCCGCTCGCGCAGCCAGCGTCCTGCCGCGGACGCGTGCGTCCGCTCGTGCCACAGCTGGTAGTAGACGAGTTGCGGAAATTCGACCGGACATGGCAGCACCTGTACCGGCAGCCGCTCCGTGAACCGTTCGCAGAATTGCCGGCCGGTGGTCAGCACGAGCAAGCTCGATGCCACCATGCGCGGGATCAGCCCGAAATGCGGGCAGCGGGCCGTGATGTTGCGGCGCAGGCCCCTGGATTCCAGGTATTCGTCGATCACGCCGCGGGCGCCGGGGTGGGTGGGCGTGGGCGCGATGTGCTCGGCTTCCAGCCAGTCGTCCTGCGACCAGCCGCGCTTGGTGGCCGGGTGGTCCCTGGACACCAGGCAGACGATCTCGTCGGCGAACAGCTTGCCGAGATGCAGTTCCTCCGGTGGCTTCAGCCAGTTGCCGACCACCACGTCGACCTCGCCCTGCGCCAGGTGGGCCTGGTAGTCCGAGTCGGCGGAGAGCGGGTGGATCTCGATGTGGCACAGCGGCGCCTGGGCCTTGATCTGGGCCACCAGCTGGGGCAGGAAGTGCGGGTCGAGGTAGTCGGCGGCGGCCACCCGGAAGGTGTTGGTGGCGCTTTGCGGCTCGAAGCCGCGGGCCGCGGAAAAGAGCATCTCGGCGGCACGGAGGATGCTTGCACTGGGCTCGATCATGCGCAACCCTGCATCCGTGGGCACCATGCCGGCGCCCGAACGCACCAGAAGCGGGTCGCCGGCCAGTTCGCGCAGCCGCTTGAGCGATGCCGACACCGCCGGCTGGTACATGCCCAGCCGGAGAGCCGCTTTGGAAACGCTGCGTTCGGTCAACACGGTATGCAAGACCCTGATCAAGTGGAGGTCTATCTTGTCGAAAAGAGCTTGATCTCTCATACCTTTGCATGCATTCGTTTCATATGGCGGCCCATATGCGAAGCACCCGGGTCTCCACCTACCCTCACTGCATCCCCGAGGATTTGACCGATACTGAATTGCTGGAACTGCATGGACATGGACACCAAGACAATCCGATTCGTACGGCGTGGCGAGCTCGTCAGCCTGGCCAATGTACCACCCGAAAGAACGCTGCTGGAGGTGCTGCGCGAGGACCTGGGCTGCACCGGAACCAAGGAGGGCTGCGGCGAAGGCGACTGCGGCGCCTGCACCGTCGTCCTCGGTGAAGCCCGCGACGGCAGGCTCGAATACAAGGCCATCAACAGCTGCATCCGGCTCGCGCATTCGGTCGACGGCCTGGCGGTCTGGGCGGTGGAAGACCTGGCCGGCGCCGACGGCACCCTGCATCCCGCGCAGGAGGCCATGGTGCAGTGCCATGGCTCGCAGTGCGGCTTCTGCACGCCGGGCTTCGTCATGAGCCTGTTCGGCATGTACCAGAACCACACCTGCAAGGGCGAATCGATCACGCGCGAGCTGGCGCAGGAGGAGCTCTCCGGCAACCTGTGCCGCTGCACCGGCTACCGGCCGATCCTGGACGCGGCGCAGCAGATGCAGGAGCTGCCCGCGGTGCGGATCGACGAAGCGCAGGTGCTGGCGCAGCTCGCTGAACTGCGGACGGATGTGCGCGAATCGTCGGCCTACCTGCTGCCGGAAACCCTGCGCGAATTGCTGGCCCTGCGCGCGGCGCATCCAAAGGCGCAGATCGTCGCCGGCTGCACCGATGTCGGCCTCTGGGTCACCAAGATGCACATGGAGTTCGGCCAGGTGCTGGACGTGACGCGGGTGGAGGAACTGCGCCGCATCGAGCAGTACGAGCAGCACGTCGCCATCGGCGCCGCCGCCACCCTGACCGAGGCCTATGCGGCGCTGGTGGCCGACCGGCCGCAGTTGAAAGTGTTCGCGAATCGCTTTGCCGGCCTGCCGGTGCGCAACTCCGGCACGCTGGGCGGCAACGTCGCCAACGGCTCGCCCATAGGCGACTCGATGCCGCTGCTGATCGCGCTCGGCGCCCACGTGGTGCTGCTGTCGGCGCGCGGCCACCGCGAAATGCCGCTGGAAGATTTCTACACCGGCTACCGCAAGAACGTGCTGGCGGCCGACGAAGTGGTCGGCTGGATCAAGGTGCCGCGGCCCGCCTGCGCGAAGCAAGCGATGGAATTCCTGCGCGCCTACAAGATCTCCAAGCGCTACGACGACGACATCTCCGCCGTCTGCCTGGTGCTGAACGCCACGATCGAAGATGGAGCGGTGGCGAAGATCCGCATCGGCGCGGGCGGCGTGGCCGCGACCCCGGCGCGAGCCCTGCAGGCCGAAGCCGCCCTGCTCGGACAGCCCTGGACGGCGGACGCGGCGCAGCGTGCCGCCGCCGCCCTGCGCGCCGAGTTCAAGCCGATCAGCGACATGCGCGCCTCGTCGGCCTACCGCGCCGAGGTGCTCGGCAACCTGATGCAGCGCTTCTGGCTGGAAAGCCAGGGCCATGCCCGGATCAACCTGGAAAGCTTCCGCCTGGAGGAAGCCGCGACGCCATGAACGCCCCCGAAAAATTCCTCGCCCAGACGGCCGCAAAGCCGGCCACCGGGCAATCGCACTTCCACGAAAGCGCCCGCGCCCAGGTGGCCGGGGGCGCCACCTACATCGACGACATCCCCGAGGTGAAAGGCACCCTGCATGCCGCGCCCATCCTCTCCACGGTGGCGCGCGGCCGGCTGCTGGGCGTCGACGCCAGCGCCGCGCTGAAGATGCCCGGCGTCCGCGACATCGTGCTGGCCGCCGACGTTCCCGGCGACCCCATCCTCGCCACCTTCATCCACGACGAGCCGGTGTTCGCCCGCGACACCGTCGAATTCCTCGGCCAGGTGGTCGGCGTGGTGGTGGCCGACACGGTGATGCAGGCACGGCGCGCCGCCCGCAAGGTCAAGCTGAACATCGAGGCACTGCCGGCGATCATCGATGTGCGCGAGGCGCTGAAGGCGCAGAGTTTCGTGCTGCCGCCGGTGACGGTGCGGCGCGGCGAGCCCGAGCAAGGCATCGCCAAGGCGGCGCACAAGCTCTCGGGCGCGCTCGAAGTCGGCGGCCAGGAACACTTCTACCTCGAAGGCCAGGTCGGCTACGCGCTGCCGCTGGAGCAGGACCAGTGGTGGATCTACTCCAGCACCCAGCACCCGGGCGAAGTGCAGCACTGGGTCGCGCACGCACTGGGGCTCGAGAGCAATGCGGTGAAGGTCGAATGCCGGCGCATGGGTGGCGGCTTCGGCGGCAAGGAAACGCAGGCCGGCCACATCGCGGTGTGGGCCGCGCTGGCGGCGCGCAAGACGAAGCGGCCTGTGAAGATGCGGCTGGACCGCGACGACGACTTCATGGTCACCGGCAAGCGCCATCCGTTCGCCTACGACTGGGACGTCGGCTTCGACGACAAGGGCCTCATCACCGGACTGAAGCTGGTGCTGGCGGCCAACTGCGGCTTCAGCGCCGACCTGAGCGGGCCGGTGGCGGACCGCGCCGTCTTCCATGCCGACAACGCCTACTTCCTCAGCGATGTCGAGATCGTTTCCTACCGCTGCAAGACCAACACGCAGAGCCACACCGCCTTCCGCGGCTTCGGCGGGCCGCAGGGCATGATCGTGATCGAGGCGATCCTGGGCGACATCGCGCGTGCGCTGGACCTCGACCCACTGGACGTGCGCATGGCCAACCTGTACGGCATCGAGGATCGCAACGTCACGCACTACCAGATGCCGGTGGAGGACAACATCCTGCATCCGCTGCTGGCGCGGCTGGAAGACAGCTCGGGGTACCGCGCGCGGCGCGCCGCCATCGCGCAATGGAACGCGAAGAGTCCCGTGATCAAGCGCGGAATGGCGCTGACGCCGGTCAAGTTCGGCATCTCCTTCACCGCCACCTTCTTCAACCAGGCCGGCGCACTGGTGCACTGCTACACCGACGGCAGCGTGCAGGTGAACCACGGCGGCACCGAGATGGGCCAGGGCCTGCACACCAAGGTCTGCCAGATCGTGGCGGACGAACTGGGCATCCCGTTCGAGCGCGTGCG
Source organism: Ramlibacter sp. (assembly GCA_028292195.1). Classification (GTDB taxonomy): domain Bacteria; phylum Pseudomonadota; class Gammaproteobacteria; order Burkholderiales; family Burkholderiaceae_C; genus Ramlibacter. The sequence goes on from JAQGMU010000340.1 coordinate 6,495, forward strand.
CATCACCGCCACCGACACCAGCAAGGTGCCGAATGCCAGCGCCACCGCGGCCTCCAGCGGCACCGACCTCAATGGCCGGGCGGCGCAGTTCGCCGCGCGCGAGGTGCGGCAGCGGCTGGCGGCCTACGTGGCCGAAAAGCAGAACTGCCGGCCCGAGCAGGTGATCTTCGCCCATGGCCAGGTGAGCGGGCCGGAAGCCGTGATGACGTGGGAACAGCTGCTGGACGACGCCTATCACTCGCGGGTGCAGTTGTGGAGCGACGGCTTCTACAAGACGCCCAAGATCCACTACGACAAGCACACGCTGAGCGGGCGGCCGTTCTACTACTTCGCCTACGGCGCGGCCTGCGCCGAAGTGGCGATCGACACGCTGACCGGCGAGAGCCGGGTGCTGAAAGTCGACATCCTGCACGACGCCGGCACCTCGGTGAACCCGGCCATCGACATCGGCCAGATCGAGGGCGGCTTCATCCAGGGCATGGGCTGGCTCACGACCGAGCAGCTGGTGTGGAACGACAAGGGCTATCTCAGCACCCACGCGCCGAGCACGTACAAGATCCCGGCGACCGGCGACGTGCCGGAGCACTTCAAGGTGGAGCTTTGGCCCGAAGCCAACCGCGAAGACAACGTCGGCGGCAGCAAGGCCGTCGGCGAGCCGCCCTTCATGCTGGCGATCAGCGTGTGGGAGGCGCTGCGGGATGCGGCTGCGAGTGCGAAGGGCGCAGCGGTGCGGATGGATGCGCCGGCGACGGCGGAGAATGTGCTGAAGGCCTTGAAGGGCTGAACGCCCCTCACCCCAACCTTCTCCCGCAAGCGGGAGCGGGAGTTGACACCATCCATCCCCTAGAGCCCCCCGCCGGGCGCACCACCCGCACCCTCCGGTAGCGCTTTCCTATACTGGGCGCAACGAGCCCCGCTACAGGGGCCGGCCGGGGCCACATTCGCCGCACGGCAATACCGAGGGGCAGAGGCATGGTCATCTGGGGCGCAATCTGGGGTGGGGTGCTGGGCGTGCTATGGCGCGGCTACGGCAATTCGGAGTTCCAGCTGATCCTGGGGGCCATCCTGGGCGCGCTGGCGGGCTGGAGCTTGCGCACCGCGGTGCGGCGGGAAGTCGCGCGGACGCAGGCGCGCCAGCCGGCGCTTCCAGCCGCGGCAACGCCGGCCACGGTGCCTGCCCCAACTCCGGTGGCCGCGCCGGTCGCGACACCGATGCCGGCCGCCGTGGCCGTGCCGCAGCCCGCGACTGCGACGGCTCCCGTTGCGCGTCCCTCCATCTCCCGGCCCGCCATTCCCGCCGCGCCGGCCCAGCCCGACTTCGTCACCCGCCTGTTCCTGCGCGGGCGCGACTGGCTGTTCGGCGGCAACACCGTGGTGCGCATGGGCGTGCTGGTGCTGTTCGTCGGCCTGGCCTTTCTCGCAAAGTACGCCGTCGAGAACGCCTTGCTGCCGCCGCAGCTGCGCCTGGCGGCGATCGGCGCGGCCGGCATCGCCCTGTTCGTCTTCGGCCTGCGCACGCGCAAACGTGCGCCCGGAAAGCGCGGCTTCGCGATCACGCTGCAAGGCGCCGGCGTGGCCGTGCTGTACCTGACCGTCTTCGCCGCCTTTCGCCTGTACCAGTACCTGCCGCCGGCGGCGGCCTTCGGCGCGCTGGGGTTGATCTGCCTGTTCTCCGCGGTGATCGCGCTGGCGCAGAACGCGCTGCCGCTCGCCTTCATCGGTTTCGCCGGCGGCTTTGCCGCGCCCATCCTCGCCTCCACCGGCCAGGGCAACCACGTCGGCCTTTTCAGCTACTACCTGCTGCTTGGCGTGGCGATCGCCGCCATCGCCTGGGTCAAGGCCTGGCGCCCGCTCAACCTGCTCGGTTTCTTCGCCACCTTCGGCGTCGCCACGCTGTGGGGCGTGCTGCGCTACCGGCCCGAAGATCTCGCAAGCACCGAGCCCTTCCTGGTCGCGTTCTTCCTGCTGTACCTGCTGGCGGCGCTGTTCTACGCGCTGCGGCACGGCCACGGCGCGCGCAAGGCGATCGACGCCACGCTGCTGTTCGGCAATCCGGTGGTGGCCTTCGGCCTGCAGACCGGCCTGGTGCGCGACGTGCCCTATGCCGCCGCGTTTTCCTCGCTGGCGCTGGGCGCTTTGTACCTGGCGCTGGGATGGTGGCTGGTGCGGCGCAAGGCCGGCGACCGCACCGTCAACCAGTGGCTGGCCGAGTGCTTCGCCGCGCTGGCCCTGGGCTTCATCACGCTGGCCGTGCCGCTGGCGCTCGACGGCCGCTGGACCTCCGCGGTATGGGCCGTCGAAGGGGCTGCCGTCTACTGGATGGGCCGCCGCCAGGGCCGCTGGCTGGCGCGCGCCGCCGGTCTCGCGTTGCAGGTGCTGGCCGCGGTGGTGTACCTCGAAGGCAGCATGCTGTCGCTGCAAGGCCAGTGGCCGTTCGCCAACCCCGGCTTCCTCGGCGGCACCATGCTGGCGGGGGCCGCGCTGGCCATCGCCTGGTGGTCGCGCCAGCCGCGTGCGCCGGAGAACACCGGCGCGCCGGCGACGGCTTTCGCCGGCCTGGAAAACGCCCTGTCGCCCTGGCTGTTCTGGGTCGGCTTCCTCTGGTGGCAGGCCGCGCTGGGCAGCGAGATCGCCCGCGTCGTGACCGATGCACAGGGCAACTACGGCGCGGTGTTCGACCCGGCGCAGCGCCAGTTGCTGCACCTGCTGGCCTGGGTGCTGAGCGCCTACGCGTTGCACCACCTGGCACTGCCCAGGCGTGCGCAGCCCTGGTGGGTGGCCGCCACGCCGGCCTGGGGGGTGCTGCCGGTGATGCTGCTGGTGGCGCTGTGGGGCATGGCCACGCTGGACAACGTTTTCCAATCGGGCGGCTGGCTGGCCTGGCCGCTGGTGCTGGTGCTGCACGTCGTGATGCTGCGCCGCCTGGATGGCGGAACGCCGCAACGCTGGTGGCCCTGGGTGCATGCCGCCGGCGTCTGGCTGCTGGTGCTGCTGCTGGGCAACGCCCTGGTCTACGGCATAGGCCGCGCCCACCTGTGGCAGACCGCCTGGGCCACCGTGGTGCTGCTGGTCGCGGCCAGCGCGGTGCTGATGGACCTGACCAAGCGCAGCTGGTTCGCCGCCAAGCCCGGGACGCTGCGCTGGCCGCTGGACCGCTTCGCGCCCGACTACCTGTGGCGCGCAGCCGCGCCGCTGGCGATCGCGCTGGCCGCCGGGGCGCTGATGGTCGCCATGCATTCCAGCGGCGAGGCGCGTCCCCTGCCCTACGTGCCGCTGCTCAATCCGACCGACCTCGCCGTCGCGCTGGCCCTCGCGGTGTGCGCGCTATGGCTCGTGCGCATCCGCGGCAGCAGCTTCGCGGTGCCGGCCGCAGCCCGCGGCCCGGCGCCGCCGGCGGTGCTGGCGGGCATTGCCTTCATCGCCATCAACACGGTCTGGCTGCGCATGGCGCACCACTATGGCAACGTGCCCTGGGACCCGCACAGCCTGTTCGCCTCCTTCCTGGTGCAGGCCGGCTTCTCGATCCTGTGGAGCCTGCTCGCGCTCGTGCTGATGGTGGGCGCCCACCGGCGCGCGCTGCGTGCGCCCTGGATGCTGGGCGCCGGACTGCTGGGCCTGACGGTGCTGAAGCTGTTCGTGATCGACCTGTCCAACCGCGGCGGCTCCGAGCGCATCGTCGTCTTCATCGCCGTCGGCCTGCTGATGCTGGTGGTGGGCTGGTTCGCGCCCCTGCCCCCGGCGCGGCCGGCGCAGGCTGCGGTCGGCGAAGGCCTGGAGGGAGCCGCCCCATGAAGCGCAGCCTCGCACTCTGTGCCGCCCTGTTCGCGCTGAATGGGCCGCTGCCGGCGGCGGACCTGTCCGCAAGCGACTTCCAGTGGCGCGCGACCCTGGACACCGGCGGCCGCAGCGGCCTGGTGCGGGTGCCACTGCCAGCCGACGCACTGGCCCGGCTGCAATCGCGCAGCGCCGCCGACCTGCGGGTGTTCGACGGACCCGGGCAGCCCGTGCCCTTCGCGCTGGCCACGCCGCCGCTGCCGGATGCGGCCGCACGCCGGGCCACTGCCGCCATTCCCGCACTGCCGCTGCACGCCGCGGAACCGGGCCGCGCCCTGCCCGCCGGCGCCGTGCAGGTGAAGGTGGACAGCAGCAGCGCGGCGCAGTCGGTCTGGGTCCAGCTCGGTGGCACGGCCCCGGCCGGGAACGCCACGGCGGCCCGGCTGCCGGCCGCACTGTTCGACACCCGTTCGCTGAAGGAAGCCGTCACCGCCCTCGTGCTCAAGGCCACCCTGCCGCCCAACGCCCCGGTGCAGATCCGCGCCAGCAGCAGCGCCGACCTCGAGAGCTGGACGCCGGTGCCGCTGCAGGGCCGCATCTATCGCTTCGAGGGCGACCGCGCGCCGGCCAACGACCGGCTCGAGCTGCGAGAGCCGCTGCGGCTGGAGAACCGCTACCTGCGGCTGGAGTGGACCGGCCAGCAGGGCGTGGCGGTCGAGTCGGTCGCGGGCCTCATCGCCGCCGGGCCGCCGCCGCCGGAGCGGCCCGCCGCCACGCTGCCGGCGCCCCAGCCGGATG
>JAQGMU010000344.1 GCA_028292195.1 Ramlibacter sp.
ACCGGCAAGACCAACAAGTTCGGCAAGGACGGCATTGCCGCCCTGGTGCTCACGCCCACGCGCGAACTCGCCGCGCAGGTGGAAGAGTCCATCCGCACCTACGGCAAGTACCTGCAGCTCACCTCCACCGTCGTGTTCGGTGGGGTCGGCATGACCCCGCAGATCGCCAAGCTCAAGGCCGGCGTGGACATCCTGGTGGCCACGCCCGGCCGCCTGCTCGACCTGCAGCAGCAGGGCCACCTGGACCTGTCGACCGTCGAGATCCTGGTGCTGGACGAAGCCGACCGCATGCTGGACATGGGCTTCCTGCCCGACGTGAAGAAGATCCTGGCGCTGGTGCCCCAGGACAAGCAGAGCCTGCTGTTCTCGGCCACCTTCCGCGACGAGATCCGCGACCTGGCCCACACCCTGCTGAAGAACCCGCAGAGCATCCAGGTCACGCCGCGCAACCCCACCGTGCAGCGCATCACCCAGGTGGTGCACCCGGTCGGCCGCGGCCGCAAGAAGGACCTGCTGGCCCACGGCATCAAGGAGCATGACTGGAGCCAGGTGCTGGTGTTCACCCGCACCAAGTTCGGCGCCAACAGCGTGGCCGAATACCTGAAGAAGCAGGGCATCGAGGCGATGGCCCTGCACGGCAACAAGAGCCAGACGGCGCGCACCCAGGCGCTGGCCGGCTTCAAGAGCGGCGACATCCGCGCCCTGGTGGCGACCGACATCGCCGCCCGCGGCATCGACATCGACGAACTGCCGCACGTGGTGAACTTCGAGATCCCCAACGTGCCGGAAGACTACGTGCACCGCATCGGCCGCACCGGCCGCGCCGGCAACGACGGCGCAGCCGTCAGCCTGGTCAGCCTGGACGAAGAAGGCTTCATGCAGGAGATCGAGCGCTTCACCAAGCAGCAGATCGAGGTGAAGGTGGTCGAGGGCTTCGGCCCCGCGCCGGGCGAGCAGGCCGAACCGATCGCCATGGGCCGCCAGGTGCTGTGGGGGGGCAAGGGCCGTCCCCCGTCCCGCGAGGTGCTGAACGCCGCGGCCAAGGCCGCGCGCAGCGAGATGATGCAGCGCATGCGCGACAACAAGGACAAGTCGGGCCAGCCTGCCGGCCGCGGTGGCCGCGGCGGCAATGGCCAGGGCCAGGGCCAGCGTGGCGACGGCCAGTCGGCCCGCGGCGCCAACGGTGCCGGCAACGGCAACGGCGCCGGTAACGGCAACGGTGCCCGCAACGGCAACGGCCAGTCGCGCCCGCAGCCGCAGGGCGGCAGCGACCAGGCGCGTCCGCCCCGGCAGAATGGCGCCCGCAACGGCAACGGCAACAGCCAGGGCCAGCAGGCCCGCCCCCCGCGCCGCGACGACGACCAGATGCAGCAGGCTCGCCCGCCGCATCGCGACGACGAGCAGCAGCCGCGCGAGGGAGCGCACAATAGCCGCAGCCCCTTCGTGGTGAGGGACGTGGTTCAACGGAGCACCGATGGACAACCCGATCCCCTCCGCACCAGTGTCGACAGCATGGCCAAGAACGGCCGGCGTGGCGGAGGCGGCGGCGGTGGCGGCGGTGGCGGCCGGCAGAACCGTGGCGGTGGCGGGGGCTTCGGGCCTCGTGGGCCGGGCAATCCTGCAAGGACTTTTAGCCGATGATGGCGTAGCGGTGGTCCACGCGCTGGGCCGCCGCCCGCTGGGGCTGCAGCACCCGAAGCTGCGCTTCCACCAGGTCGCTTTCGACGATCCCGCGGCGCTGGCCGCGCTGCCGCCGCTCGACGAAGCCTACCTGGCGCTCGGCACCACCATCAAGGTGGCCGGCAGCCAGGAGGCCTTCCGCGCGGTCGATTTCAATGCCAGCCACGCGGTCGCCAAGGCCGCCCGCGCCGCCGGCGCGAAGCGCCTGGGCCTGGTGAGCGCGATGGGCGCCGACGCCCGTTCGCGCATCTTCTACAACCGTGTCAAGGGCGAGCTCGAGGAAGCCGTGGGCGCGCTGGGCTTCGAAGGCCTGGTGATCGCCCGGCCGTCGTTCCTGGCCGGCGACCGCGAGGCCCTGGGCCAGCCGGTGCGCGGCGGCGAGAAGCTGGCGCTGCGCGTGAGCCGCTGGCTGCGGCCGCTCATTCCGGGAAACTACCGTTCGATTGCCGCCGCCGACGTCGCCGCGGCATTGCTGCGCCACGTGCCGCGTGCCGGCGGCCGGCTGGTGCTGCCCTCCAGCGCGATGCAGCGGTCCTGACGAATCAGAAGTGCGCCGTGCGCGCCGGTGCGTTCATGGCATGGGCGCGGACGGCGGGCCGCCGTCGCGCAGCCGCCGGATGCCGCGCTGCATGCCCGGCGACAGGATGTTGAAGTGCAGCAGCCGCGCGAACCGGCTGCGCAGCGCGCGGTACGCGGGCGAGTTCACGAATTCCAGCGGGTCGTGGTACACGCCCAGGTCGCCGAGCACCAACGGGTCTTCCTTCGTCGGCACGCCGCCGACGAAGGCACTCTCGTAGCCGTCCCACAGCATGGCGCCGCCGACGTGGATGCCGAAGCCCCAGTCCCAGCCCTGCTCCTTCAGCCGCTGGCGGGCGGCGGCCATGTAGGCGGCGTCGAAGATGTAGGTGTCGGTGCGCAGCCAGCGGCCGTGCAGCCACATCTCCACCAGCGGCCGGGCCGCCTGGCGCACGCGCGTGGTCAGGCCGCGCAGGATGTCCCCGTCCACGAGCACGTAGCGGAGGCGCGCCGGAATGCCGGCCGCGCGCAGCATGGCCACCAGCAGCGTGGCCTTGTCGGGCGCGTCGCCGCGCCCGGTGTCGATAACCTCGCGCGCCGTCCGCATGCGCAGCTTCATCGGCTTGATCAGGGGCATCCGCTTCACGTAGCCATAGATGGCGAGCGCCTTTTCCCTTTCGGTCTTCGACAGCTGGGTGAGCGCGCGCACGCGCAGGCGCAACCTGGGATCTTCCAGGTCGAGCAGCGATGAAGCGCGCAGCCAGCGGGAAGGATGGTCTTCGTCGACCACCGGCTGCGATGCAGGAGGGATTGCCAAGGTGCGGACTGCCTGAATTCGAGGACGAACGGCGCACGCTGCTGTTCGTGAGCGGCGCCTGGGGAAACGTCGTGCGCGCGAAAGCGAACGATCGTTCCAATCCAGGAGCGAATTTTAGCCTGGAAGTTCTAAGGAGGACTTCCTGATTCCCTGAGCAACCGTATATGGTTTTCAGTAGGAGCGCAGCATCCGCACCGGTTCGTTCAGGCGCGGCAGCCGCCGCCGGCTTGAAAGCACCAGTTCGATGTCGACGCGGGCGCCGTCGATCAGCACCAGGATCGCTTTTTCGGCCAGCGCGGGGTTCTGCGCGATCACCGCGTCCAGCACCGCGCGGTGCAGCGGCAATGAACTGCGCGGACCGTCCTTGCGGCTGGTGGAGATCTCGAAACTGGTGCGCAGCAGGGCGCCGAGTGCCTTGCTCATTTGCACGATCATGCGGTTGCGGCAGGCGCGCAGCAGGCCCTGGTGGAAGCGCAGGTCGCTCGCCACGTAGTCACCGCCCTCCTCCACCGCCTTGCGCATGCCCTCGTAAGCGGCCTCGATCTCGGCGATGTCCTGCGGCGTGGCGCGCTCGGCCGCCATGCGCACCGCGGCCGGCTCGACGACGCGGCGCAGGTCTTGCAGGTCGCGCAGGAATTCCGGCGTGAGCCCGGCCTTCGACTGCCACGCGATCACATCGGGGTCGAACCAGTTCCAGTGCTCCGCCGTCAGCACGCGCGTGCCGACCTTGGGGCCGCTGCTGACCAGGCCCTTGGCGATCAGCGACTTCACCGCCTCCCGCACCACGGTGCGGCTCACGCCCAGTTCCTCGCACAGCAGGGGCTCCGGCGGGATCGAGGCGCCCGGCAGGTAGCGGCCGGCCACGATGGCTTCCCCCAGGTGGTCGACGGTGTTGCCGTGGACGTTCTTGATCATCGGGTGCCGGTTCAACCGCGCACGAACAGCGTCTGCAGCGGCCCGCTGCCGGCCTGCGCGCTCCAGTGGCCGTGCACCCCGGGGTCGAAGGTGGCGCCCTCGGGCAGCAGGTCCGCGGAAAAGAAGTGCTGGCCCGGGCCGAAGCTGCGGGTGCTGCCGTCCTGCAGCCCGATCACCATCGTGCCCTGCAGGATGAACACCCATTGCGGCGTGGTCGTGACGTGGAACTGGCTGCGAAAGCCCACCGGGCTTTGCCGCAGCTGGAAGCCGCCGGAGGGCAGCAGGTGCGACAGCATGGACTGCGGCGTGCCCTCGGTGAGCGGCACGTCCTCATTGCGGAAGCGCGCGCGCCCGTCGGTGTCGGTGAACAGGACGACCTTGGTGAAGCCGGTCATTGCAGCGTGGCGTTGATGATGTCGAGGCGCTGCCCGCCGGCGGCGTCGAACACGTGCGTCTTTTCCGCCGCCACGCCCAGCATGACGGTGTCGTCCGGTTGCGCGCTGGTACGGCCGTGCATCACGACCACCATGTCGGTATTGCCGACGCGCAGCAGCAGCTCGGTCTCGGCGCCGGTCGGCTCCACCACGATCACCTTGGCCGCGATGCCCTCGCCGCCCAGCGACACGCGGATGTCGGTGGGCCGCACGCCGTACTGCACCGCCTGGCCGTCCTTGCCCTGGGCCTGGTTCTGCGTCGGCCAGGACTGGCCCTCGGCTTCGACCCAGCTGCGGCCGTCGCGCATGCGCAGCGTGCCGGGCAGCACGTTCATCGAGGGCGAGCCGATGAACTGCGCCACGAACAGGTTGCCGGGGCGGTCGAACAGCTGCAGCGGCGTGCCGATCTGCTCCACGATGCCGTCGTGCATCACCACGATGCGGTCGGCCATGGTCATGGCTTCGATCTGGTCGTGCGTGACGTACACGGTGGTGGTCTTCAGGCGCTGGTGCAACGATTTGATCTCGGCGCGCATCGCCACCCGCAGCTTGGCGTCCAGGTTGGACAGCGGCTCGTCGAACAGGAACACCTTGGGATCGCGCACGATCGCCCGGCCCATGGCCACGCGCTGGCGCTGGCCGCCGGACAGCTCGCGCGGGAAGCGGTCGAGGAGTTGCGTCAGGTTCAGGATGCGGGCCGCGTCGTCGACGCGCTTGTTGGTGAGGGCCGTGTCGGCCTTGCGCAGCTTGAGGCTGAAGGCCATGTTGTCGCGCACCGTCATGTGCGGGTAGAGCGCGTAGCTCTGGAACACCATCGCGATGTCGCGGTCCTTGGAGTCGACGTCGTTGACCACGCGGCTGTCGATGTCGATCTCGCCGCCGGTGATCGGCTCCAGGCCGGCCAGCATGCGCAGCAGCGTCGACTTGCCGCAGCCGGACGGACCGACCAGCACGACGAATTCGCCGTCGGCGATGTCGAAGCTGATGCCGTGGATGATCTTGAACTTGCCGAACGATTTCTCGATGCCGCGGAAGGAGACTGAAGCCATGCTGTTTCCTGGAACGATCGGTCAGCTCTTGACGGCGCCGGCCGTGAGGCCGGACACCATGTAGCGCTTGAAGGTGTAATAGATCGCCGCCGGCGGCAGCGCGTAGATGAGGCCGGTGGCCATCAGCAGCTCCCAGGGCGAGTCGTCGGCCGACAGGAAACTGCCGAGCGCCACGCCCAGCGTCGTGCTTTGATCGTTGGACAGCAGCAGGAAGGCATACAGGTATTCGTTCCACGCCAGCAGCAGCGAGTAGGTGCCGACCGCCACCAGCGAAGGCACCATCAGCGGCAGGTAGACCAGCCGGAACAGCTGCATCGGCGTGGCGCCATCCATGCGCGCCGCTTCATCGAGCTCGAACGGCAGCTTGTCGGAGGCCTGCTTGAGCACCCAGATGCAATACGGCGAGGCAATGGTGACCATCGCCAGGATCAGTGCCCACTGGTTGTTCAGCAAGCCGTAGTTGCCCATGGCCTTGTACATGGGCACCGCCAGGAAGGCCGCCGGAATGAAGTACGAGAACAGCGCCAGGTTCATCACGGTGCGGCCGCCCGACACCTTGAGCCGGCTGATGGCGAAAGCAGCGCAGGTGGAGACGAACAGCGTCAGCACCGCGACCGAGACGGCGATCAGCATCGAGTTCCACATCTGGATCCAGAAGTGGTTCAGTTAGTGGTGCTCCTGCAGGAAGACGACACGGAAGTTCTGCAGCGT
>JAQGMU010000407.1 GCA_028292195.1 Ramlibacter sp.
AGGGAATCGACTGCGTTCATGCGGCTCACTTGTAGATGCTGGCGGGGTCTTTCAAGACCGGCTCGACCACCTGCCAGGCGCCGTCCTTGTAAAGGTGGAAGAAGCAGCTGTGGCGGCCGGTGTGGCAGGCGATCGACGGGTCGTGCCCATGCTGCGTCACCTTCAGCAGCAGCACGTCGTTGTCGCAGTCCATGCGGATCTCGTGCACCTGCTGCACGTGGCCGGACTCCTCGCCCTTGGCCCACAGCCTGTTGCGCGAGCGGCTGAAATACACGGCGCGGCCGGTGTCGGCGGTCTGCTGCAGGGCCGCGCGGTCCATCCACGCGAACATCAGCACGTCGCCGGTCGCCGCCTCCTGCGCGATGACCGGAACGAGCCCCTGCGCGTCCCACTTGACTTCGGATAACCAGTCCATGGGCGTATTGTCGGCGATCCATGGTGCGCAGCGAAGCTGCACACCCTACGGGGGGTCCGTTCGTTGCGGGGTCCGGCCAGGCAGTAGGGTGTGCACGCTTGCGTGCGCACCGTTGGCGCTCAGAGCCGGACGGGAATTCCCCGTTCAGCCATCCGCGCCTTGGCCTGCGCCACGCTGAACTCGCCGTAGTGGAAGATGCTGGCGGCCAGCACCGCGTCGGCGCCGCCTTGCTGGATGCCGTCGGCCAGGTGGTCGAGGTTGCCGACGCCGCCGGAGGCGATGACCGGCACGCCCACCGCATCGCTGACCGCGCGGGTCAGCGCCAGGTCGACGCCGGACCGGGTGCCGTCGCGGTCCATGCTGGTCAGCAGGATCTCGCCGGCGCCTCGCTGCGCCATCTCGGTGGCCCAGGCCACGGCGTCCAGGCCCGTGTTCTTGCGCCCGCCGTGGCTGTAGACGTCCCAGCCGGGGCCGCGGGTGGCGGCTTCGTCGGCATTGCGCTTCTTGGCGTCGATCGCCACCACGATGCACTGGGCGCCGTACTTGGCGGAGGCCGCGTTGATGACGTCGGGGTTGGCGATGGCGGCCGAATTGAAGCTGGTCTTGTCGGCGCCGGCATTGAGCAGCCGGCGCACGTCCTCCACCGTCCGCACGCCGCCGCCGACCGTCAGCGGAATGAACACCTGCGAGGCCACGGCCTCGATGATGTGCAGGATCAGGTCGCGGCCGTCGCTGGTGGCGGTGATGTCGAGGAAGGTGAGTTCATCGGCGCCCTGCTCGTTGTAGCGGGCGGCGATCTCCACCGGGTCGCCGGCATCGCGCAGCTCGACGAAGTTGACGCCCTTGACGACTCGCCCGCCAGTCACGTCCAGGCACGGGATGATGCGCTTGGCCAGCACTCAGGCCCGCCCGTTCAACTCGTCGGCGCGCGCCTGCGCCTTCGCGAAATCCAGGTCGCCCGAATAGATCGCGCGGCCGCAGATCACGCCTTCGATGCCCTCGTCCTCCACCGCGCACAGCCTCTCGATGTCGCCCATGGAGCCCAGGCCGCCCGAGGCGATGACCGGGATGGACAGCGACTGGGCCAGCTTCACCGTGGCTTCGATGTTGATGCCGGTCAGCATGCCGTCGCGGCCGATGTCGGTGTAGACGATGGATTCGACGCCCCAGTCCTCGAACTTGCGCGCCAGGTCGACCACCTCGTGGCCGGTCAGCTTGCTCCAGCCGTCGGTGGCGACCTTGCCGTCCTTGGCGTCCAGGCCGACGATGATGTGGCCGCCGAAGGCGGTGCAGGCGTCCTTCAGGAAGCCCGGGTTCTTCACCGCCGCCGTGCCGATGATCACGTAGCGCAGTCCCCCGTCGATGTACCTCTCGATGGTGTCCAGGTCACGGATGCCACCGCCCAGCTGCACCGGGATCTCGTCGCCCACCGCCTTCAGGATGGAGCGGATGGCGCTGAAGTTCTGCGGCTTGCCGGCGAAGGCGCCGTTCAGGTCCACCAGGTGCAGGCGGCGCGCGCCGCGTTCCAGCCAGGTCCGCGCCATGGCGGCGGGGTCCTCGCTGAAGGTCGTGGACTGGCCCATGTCGCCTTGTTTCAGGCGAACGCAGTGGCCGTCTTTCAGGTCAATCGCAGGAATCAGCAGCATGGCGGAAGGTGGCGGCGCGACTGGACGCGTTGAACTCGCGCAGGTACATCACGGAGTCCAGTGCAGGAAGTTGCGATAGAGCGTGAGCCCCTGGTCGGCGCTTTTTTCGGGGTGGAACTGGGTCGCAAAAATGTTATCGCGGGCGACGGCGGCGGTAAAGCGGGAGCCGTAATCGGATTCCCCGACGCTGTGGCGCCGGTCCGACGGCTTCGCATAAAAACTGTGCACGAAGTAGAAGTAGCTGCCGTCGGGCACGCCCGCCCAGATCTGGTGGGGCTGGCTCTGCCAGACCTGGTTCCAGCCCATTTGCGGCACCTTGTAGCGGCTGCCATCGGGCTGCAGCTGGCCTTCCAGCCGGAACCGGTCGACTTCGCCGTGGATCAGGCCCAGGCCGTCCGTAGGCCCTTCCTCGCTGCGATCCAGCAGCATCTGCATGCCGATGCAGACCCCGAACAGCGGCTTGCTGGCGGCGGCCTCCAGCACCGGCTCCAGCAGCCCGGACTCGCGCAGCTCGCGCATGCAGTCCGGCATGGCGCCCTGCCCCGGCAGAACCACCCGCTCGGCGGCGCGCACGTCCTCCGGGCGCGAGGTGACGACCGCCTCCAGCCCGCTGCCCTGCGCCACGTGCATCACCGCCTGCGATACCGACCGCAGGTTGCCCATGCCGTAGTCGACGACGGCCACCGTTCTGGTCAAAGGCTGCCTTTGGTGGAAGGAATGGTGCCGGCCGCGCGCGGATCCAGCTCCAGCGCGCCGCGCAGCGCCCGGGCGAAGGCCTTGAACACCGTTTCGCACTGGTGGTGGGCGTTCTCGCCTTTCAGGTTGTCAATGTGCAGCGTGACGAAGGCATGGTTGCAGAAGCCCTGGAAGAACTCGTGCGCCAGCTGGGTGTCGAAGGTGCCGATCATGCCGCTCTTGAACGGCACGTTCATGACCAGGCCGGGCCGGCCGGAAAAGTCGATCACCACCCGCGACAGCGCCTCGTCCAGCGGCACGTAGGCGTGGCCGTAGCGGCGGATGCCCTTCTTGTCGCCCACGGCCTGGTAGACCGCCTGGCCTAGGGTGATGCCGACGTCTTCCACCGTGTGGTGGCCGTCGATGTGCAGGTCGCCCTTGGCGGCGATGTCCAGGTCGACCAGCCCGTGGCGGGCGATCTGGTCCAGCATGTGGTCGAAGAAGCCGATGCCCGTGGCGAGCTTCGCCTGGCCAGTGCCGTCCAGGTTGACGCGGACGGTGATCTGGGTTTCCGCCGTATTGCGGGTGATTTCAGCGGTGCGGTCGGTGGTCATAGGGAAGCTTGCAGGGCCGCGAGCAGCTGCGTGTTCTCGTCCGCCGTGCCGACGGTGAGGCGCAGGCATCCGGCCAGCAATGGATGCATTTTAGAAACGTTCTTGACCAGCACGCCACGGGCTTTCATGCCCTCGAAGGCGCGCGCCGGGTCCGGCACCCGCACCAGGATCATGTTGGCGTCGCTGGGCCAGGCCTGCACGCCCGCCATCTTCGCCAGCGCGGACTGGATCCGTTCGCGCTGGGCCCGCAGGTCGGCCGCCTGGGCGGCGAACACTTCCTCGTGCTCCAGGGCAAACAGCGCAGCCTCGGAATTCAGCACGCTGATGTTGTAGGGCGGCCGCACCTTGTCGACCTGCGCGATCAGCGCAGCCGGGCCCATCATGTAGCCGATGCGCACGCCGGCCAGGCCGAACTTGCTGAGCGTCCGCATCAGCAGCACGTGCTCGTGCCTTGCCACGCGATCCAGGTAGGTGCGGCTGGAAAACGGCTGGTAGGCCTCGTCGATCACCACCAGCCCCGGCGCGGCCTGCACGATCTTTTCGATCGTGTCGTCGTTCCAGAGGTTGGCGGTCGGGTTGTTCGGGTAGGCCAGGTAGACGATGGCCGGCTGGTGCAGCGCGATGGCATCCAGCATGGCCTTTTCATCGAGCTCGAAATCCGCCGTCAGGTCGACCGGCACGAACTTCAGGCCCTGCAGCTGCGCGCTCATGCCGTACATGACGAAGCCGGGCGCCGGCGCGACGATGGCCGCGCCCGGCACGTCGCAGGCCATGGCCAGCAGCGAGATCAATTCGTCGGATCCGTTGCCCAGCATCAGGTCGAAACCGGCGGGCACCCTGGCATGGCGTGCCAGTGCCTGCTTCAACTTGCCGACGCCGTCGCCGGGATAGCGGTTCAGCGCCACTTCGGCCAGCCGCTCGCCCAGTTTCCGCCGCAGCTCCGGCGGCAACCGGTGCGGGTTCTCCATGGCATCCAGCTTCACCAGGCCGCGCGAATCCTGCACCGCGTAGGCGTGCATGGACTGCACGTCCTGCCGGATGCGGGTGGCGATCAGTCGGTCCAGGGTGGCGCTCATAGGGGAAAAAAGGGTTCAGGAATCCGGACGCAGAGGACGCAGGGATTGCGCAGAAAGCGCAAAAGGAAACCAATTATCGGTTTTCTTCTTTTTTGCGTCTTCTGCGAAACCTTTGCGTCCTCTGCGTCCGGATGTTCGGGGTTAGCGTTTCAGCCGCAGCTCCGCCGCCCGGGCATGGGCTTGCAGGCCCTCGCCGTAGGCCAATTCGGCGGCGATCGCACCCAGCTTCTGGGCGCCGGCCTCGCTCACCTCGATGATGCTGCTGCGTTTCTGGAAGTCGTACACGCCCAGCGGGCTGGAGAAACGCGCCGTGGTGCTGGTGGGCAGCACGTGGTTCGGGCCGGCGCCGTAGTCGCCCAGCGATTCGCTGGTGTACGCGCCCAGGAAGATGGCGCCGGCATGGCGCAGCAGCGGCTCCCAGCGGTGCGGGTCGTTGCTGGCGATTTCCAGGTGCTCGGGGGCGATGCGGTTGCTGATCTCGCAGGCTTCTTCCATCGTGCGGGTCCGGATCAGCGCGCCGCGGCCGTTGAGGGATTTGGAAATGATCTCGGCCCGCGGCATTTCGTTCAGCATGAGGTCGATCGCCCGCTGCACCTGGTCGATGAAGCCGCCGTCCGGGCACAGCAGGATGCTTTGCGCCAGTTCGTCGTGCTCGGCCTGCGAGAACAGGTCCATCGCCACCCAGTCGGGCGGCGTGCTGCCGTCGGCCCGCACCAGGATCTCGCTCGGGCCGGCGATCATGTCGATGCCGACCTGGCCGAAGACGCGGCGCTTGGCGCTGGCGACGTAGGCATTGCCGGGCCCGGTGACCTTGTCGACCCGCGGCACCGTCTGCGTGCCGTAGGCCAGCGCGCCCACGGCCTGGGCGCCGCCGATCGTGAAGACGCGGGTGACGCCGGCCACGTGGGCGGCGGCCAGCACCAGCGGGTTCTTCTCGCCGCGCGGCGTCGGCACCGCCATGATGATTTCGCCGACGCCGGCCACCTGGGCCGGGATGGCGTTCATCAGCACCGACGAGGGATAGGCCGCCTTGCCGCCCGGCACGTAGATGCCGACGCGGTCCAGCGGCGTCACCTTCTGCCCGAGCAGGGTGCCGTCGGCGTCGCGGTAGCTCCAGCTCTCGCCGCTGGCCTTGCGCTGGGCCTCGTGGAAGCTGCGCACGCGCTCGGCCGCGGCCTGCAAGGCCGCGCGCTGTTTCGCCGGCAGGCCCTCGAAGGCCGCCTTCAGTTCGGCCGGCCGCAGCTCCAGTTCGGCCAGCGACTGCGCCCGCATGGTGTCGAAGCGGTTGGTGTACTCCAGCACTGCCGCGTCGCCGCGCTGCTGCACGTCGCGCAGGATGTCGGCCACCGCCTGCTCGATGCCCGCATCGGTGTCGGCCGACCAGTGCAGCCGCTGCTGCAGGGCGGCATCGAAGCCGCCGTCAGCCGTGGACAGGCGCAGGGGTCGGGCAACGAAAGTCATGAGGCAGGCACCGGATCGGAAGCGGAGATGGTGCGGGCGAAGACGTCGATCAGGCGGCGGATGGGATCCTGCTTCAGCTTGAGTGCGGCCTGGTTCACCACCAGCCGCGCGCTGATGTCCATGATGCGCTCGACTTCGACCAGGTTGTTGGCCTTGAGCGTGCCGCCGGTGGAGACCAGGTCGACGATGGCGTCGGCCAGCCCCGTGAGCGGCGCCAGTTCCATCGAGCCATAGAGCTTGATCAGGTCGACGTGCACGCCCTTGGCGGCGAAGAACTCGCGGGCGATCGCCACGTACTTCGTGGCCACCCGCAAACGCGAGCCCTGGCGGACGGCCGACGCGTAGTCGAAGTCGGCGCGCACGGCAACGCTGACGCGGCACTTGGCGATCCGCAGGTCCAGCGGCTGGTACAGGCCCTCGCCGCCATGCTCGATCAGCGTGTCCTTGCCCGTGACACCGAGATCGGCGCCGCCGTATTGCACGTAGGTCGGGACGTCGGTGGCGCGCACCAGCACCACCTTCAGCCCCGGCTGGCTGGTGGCCAGCAGCAGCTTGCGCGACTTCTCCGGATCTTCCAGCACCTCGATCCCGGCGGCTGCGAGCAGCGGCAGGGTTTCGTCGAAGATGCGGCCCTTCGACAGGGCGAGGGTGATGGCGGGTTGACCCGCAGATGTCACAGGAACACCTCCGTGCTGCGCACTGCGGTGCGAGCGCCTGCTGGCGGCCGTGCGGCGCTCATTTGGCTCTCTCGATATCCGCGCCCAGGTCGCGCAGCTTGCTTTCCATCGCTTCGTAGCCGCGGTCCAGGTGGTAGATGCGGTCGACGGTCGTCTCGCCGTCGGCCACCAGGCCGGCGATCACCAGGCTGGCGGAAGCGCGCAGGTCGGTCGCCATCACCGTGGCACCCGACAGGCTCTCGACCCCTTCGCTCACCGCCACCTTGCCGTCGACGTTGATGCGCGCGCCCAGGCGCACCATCTCGTTGACGTGCATGAAGCGGTTTTCGAAGATGGTCTCGGTGACTTCGGCGGCGCCCTCGGAAATGATGTTCAGCGCCATGAACTGCGCCTGCATGTCGGTGGGGAAGCCCGGGTATTCGGTGGTGCGGAAGCTCTGGGCCTTCAGGCGGCCCGAGGCCCGCACGCGCAGGCCGCCGTCGACCACGTCGATCCTGGCGCCGGCGGCGCGCAGCTTCTCGATCACCGCTTCCATGTGCTCGGCGCGCGCTTCCTTCAGCACGACGTCGCCGCCGGCCGCGGCCACGGCACAGAGGAAAGTGCCGGCCTCGATGCGGTCGGCCACCACGCGGTGGGTGCCGCCATGCAGCTTCTCGACGCCCTCGATCCGGATGCGGCTGGTGCCGTGGCCCGAAACCTTGGCGCCCATGGCGATCAGCATCTCGCCCAGGTCGGTGATCTCCGGCTCCTGCGCCGCGTTCTCCAGGACGGTCACGCCCTCGGCCAGCGCGGCGGCCATCATGAAGTTCTCGGTGCCGGTCACCGTGATCATGTCGGTGAGGATGCTGGCGCCGTGCAGCCGGCTGCGGCCCTTGGGCAGCTTGGCGATCATGTAGCCGTGTTCGACCACGATCTCCGCGCCCATGGTGCGCAGGCCCTTGATGTGCTGGTCGACCGGGCGCGAGCCGATCGCGCAGCCGCCGGGCAGCGACACCGTGGCTTCGCCGAAGCGCGCCAGCAGCGGGCCCAGGGCCAGCACGGCGGCGCGCATGGTCTTCACCATCTCGTACGGCGCTTCCGGGAAGTGCAGCTTGCTGGAGTCGATGACGACGGTGCCCTCGGGACTGAACTCCGCCGTCGCGCCCATGTTGCGGATGAGCTTGAGCATCGTCGCCACGTCCTGCAGGCGCGGGATGTTCTGCAGCGTCACCGGCTCGGCGCTGAGCAGCGCGGCGCACAGCTCGGGCAGGGCCGCGTTTTTGGCGCCGGAAATCCGGACCTCGCCGGCAAGCGGCCGGCCGCCGCGAATCAAGAGCTTGTCCATCGTGTCAGTTGGATTGGGAAGCCCACTCGGCGGGCGTGAACGTTCGGATCGACAGGGCGTGCACCTCGTCGGTCTGCATTCTCGCACCGAGTGTCGCGTAGACGCGCTGGTGGCGCTGGATAGTACGCAGCCCGGCGAACTCGGCTGACACGACCACGGTTTGCCAGTGGCGGCCGTCGCCGTCCACTTCCAGGTGCTCGCAAGGCAGGCCGGCGGCGATGAGGGAGCGCAGGTCTTCGGCGGTCATGGGTTTTCCTTCAGCTGCGGATCTTGTAGCCGATGCGCAGCAGGTTCACGGCGATCGCCCCGACCACCAGCATGGCGCCGCCGACCACGCCCAGGCTGATCCAGGGCGAGACGTCGCTGACGCCGAAGAAGCCGTAGCGGAAGCCGTCGATCATGTAGAAGAACGGGTTCAGGTGGCTGACGCGCTGCCAGACTTCCGGCAGCGAATGGATCGAATAGAACACGCCGGACAGGAACGTCATCGGCATGAGGACGAAGTTCTGGAAGGCCGCCATCTGGTCGAACTTCTCGGCCCACAGGCCGGCGATCACGCCCAGCGCGCCCATCATGGCGGCGCCCAGGATGGCAAACACCAGGATCCACAGCGGCGCCGCGAAGCTGACGTGCGTGAACAGCGCGGTGACGACGAACACGCCGAGGCCGACACAGAGGCCGCGCGCGATCGAAGAGCCGACGTAGGCGGCGAACCAGCTCCAGTGCGACAGCGGCGTGAGCAGCACGAACACCAGGCTGCCCATGATCTTGCTCTGGACCAGCGACGACGAGCTGTTGGCGAACGCGTTCTGCAGCACGCTCATCATCACCAGGCCGGGCACCAGGAATGAGGTGTAGTCGATGCTGCCGTAGACCTTCACCTGGCCTTGCAGCACGTGGCCGAAAATCAGCAGGTACAGCAGGGCGGTCAACACCGGCGCGGCGACGGTCTGGAAGCCCACCTTCCAGAAGCGCAGGGTCTCCTTGTACAGAAGCGTGCGCCAGCCGGTCATGCCGGCACCTCGTGCTGGTC
>JAQGMU010000422.1 GCA_028292195.1 Ramlibacter sp.
TTGATCACCATCATGCGCATGCCGACCGCCTCGCCATGGCGGTGCTCCGGGGTGATCGTGTGCAGCATGCTCATCACCATCGGCTGCACCATGCCCAGCGCCAGCCCCAGCAGCACCGAGCAGGCGCCCATGGTAACGGCGGTGTGCATGAACGGGTAGACGGCATAGATCGCGGTGGTGCCCGCCATCGCCGTGGCGATCAGCGCCCATTCGCGCACCCGCGCCGCCAGCATCGGCAGCACCACCCGGATGGCGGCCGCGGCCATCGCGAACACGCCGAGGATGGTGCCGATGACCGAGGCCGACAGGCCGCGCTCGTGGCCCAGCACCGGGACCACGAAGGTGTGCACGTCCCAGGCCGTCGACAGGAACCAGTTCACCAGCAGCAAGCGCCGGAACATCGGCTCGCGCCACAGGTCCCAGGAGCGGCCGCGCGGCAGGTTGCGGTGCGCCTCCGACAGCGGCACCTCGCGGGCCGTGCGGATGAAGAACCAGGCGGCCATCGGCAGCACCGCCATCAGGAAGAACGCCGCGCGAAAACCGGCGTGGTCGATCAACAGCCCGGCGGCGAACGGGCCCAGGAAGTTGGAGAAGGCCGGCCCGATCGCCAGCCAGGAGAAGGCCTGCTTCAACTGGGCCGGCCCGCCGGCGGCGCGGCCGACATGGCGCTGCAGCGCGATCACGGCGCTGCCGGTGGCCCCGCCGGTCAGCAGCGCCGCCAGGCACAGCACGGGGAACACCGGAAAGGCGAAGGCCAGGCCGGCGCCCAGGCTGGCGGCCACCGCGCTCAGCGCCACCGGTCGCTTCAAGCCGTGGCGGTCGGCGTAGCGGCCCGCCGGCAGCGACAGGAAAACCTGGGTCAATGCGTAGAGCGAGATCAGGAAACCCACCGCCAGCGCGCTGTAGCCTTCGCGCAGCGCCAGCAGCGGCGAAGCCAGGCGCATGCCGGCCATGCAGGCGTGCACGAAGACCTGGCCGATGATCAGCCGCGCCAGTTCGCCCGGCGTGGCGGGGGTGACTTCAGTCGACGCTGTCGTCACTGCCGTCACTGCTGTCTTCGGCCAGCGGCAGCATGGCCTGGGCCTGGGCGTCCGGCAGGGCTTCCACCACCTTGAGAGCGCGCCGCATCTGCTTGGTGCGGGTATCGGCCTTCTCCAGCGTGTCGGACGCCTTCTGCACCTGCTCCTTGATGCGCGCGACCCATTCGCCGTAGCGCTCGAACTCGGTCTTGACCGCGCCCAGCACCTTCCATACCTCCGAGGCCTGCTGCTCCAGCGCCAGCGTGCGAAAGCCCATGTGCAGGCTGTTCAGCATGGCCAGCAGCGTGGTCGGGCCGGCCAGCGTGACGCGGTAGTCGCGCTGGATCTTGTCCATCAGCCCCGGGCGGCGCAGCACCTCGGCGTAGAGGCTCTCGATCGGCAGGAACAGGATGGCGAAGTCGGTGGTATAGGGCGGGCAGAGGTAGGACTCGCAGATCGTCTTGGCCTCCTCGCGGATGCGCACCTCGAGCGCGCGGCCGGCGCTGTCGACCCCGGCGGCGTCGGCGCGGTCATGGGCGTCGAGCAGGCGCTCGTAGTCCTCGCGCGGGAACTTGGCATCGATCGGCAGCCAGACCGGCACGCCGTCGTCGCTGCGGCCGGGGAAGCGGATGGCGAAATCCACCCGCTGGTTGCTGCGAGGCTTGGTCTCGACCTGCTTGCCGTACTGCTCCGGCGTCAGCACCTGCTCCAGCAGCGCCTCCAGCTGCACTTCGCCGAAGATGCCGCGGGTCTTGACGTTGGTCAGCACGCGCTGCAGGTCGCCCACGCCCTGCGCCAGGCTCTGCATCTGGCCCAGGCCCTGGTGCACCTGCTCGAGCCGCTCGGCCACCTGGCGGAAGCTTTCGCCCAGCCGCGTCTCCAGCGTGGTCTGCAGCTTTTCGTCCACCGTCTTGCGCATTTCGTCGAGCTTGGCGGAATTGGTCTGCTGCAGCGCGGCCAGCTGGGCATCGAGCGTGGCGCGTACTTCGCCCAGCCGGCGGCCATTGGCTTCGCCCAGCGAGTTCAGCTGGGTCGCCAGCGTGTCGGCCAGCGTCTTCTGCATCAGCGTCAGCTGCTGCGAGAAGGCGTCGATCTGGCTGTTCTGGGTTCGCGTCGCCTCCGCGCTCTGCCGCACCAGCGCCTCCTGGAAGGTGCCCAGCGTCTGCATCAGCTCGGTGCGCACGCCGCGCGACGATTCGCTGATCTCGCGCCGCAGCTCGCGCTCCAGCCGCTCGCTGGCGGCCAGCAGTTCGACGCGGCCGGTTTCCGGCACCGGGGGTTTGCGCAGCAGCAGGGCCACCAGCAGGATGACGCTGGCCAGGGCCAGCGCCATGACGATCCAGATTTCCACGCGGGTCTACTTCTTCTTCAGGACTTCGGGATTGAGGGGCGTGAGCGGCTGGCCGTTCACCAGGAAGCCGACCAGGTTGTCGGCGGCCAACTGCGCCATCGCCCGCCGAGTGGGCACCGTGGCGCTGGCGATGTGCGGGGTAAGCACGACGT
Source organism: Ramlibacter sp. (assembly GCA_028292195.1). GTDB lineage: Bacteria > Pseudomonadota > Gammaproteobacteria > Burkholderiales > Burkholderiaceae_C > Ramlibacter. The sequence continues at coordinate 2,523 of JAQGMU010000422.1, forward strand.
TGCTGCAGGCCAGCAGGTCCGGATGCACCTTGGGTTCGCCCTCGTACACGTCGAGGCCGGCGGCGGCGATGCGCTTGTCACGCAGCGCCTTGGCCAGCGCGACGTCGTCGACGATGCCGCCGCGGGCGATGTTGACCAGCGTCGCCGTCGGCTTCATCCGCGCCAGTTCGGCCGCGCCGATCGCGTGGTGCGATTGCGCGGAGTACGGCAGCACCAGCACCAGGTGGTCAGCCGTCTGCAGCAGTTCGTCCTTGGCCACGTAGCGCGCCTTGCATTCGGCTTCCAGCGCGGGCGTGAGCCGCGAGCGGTTGTGATAGACCACGTTCATGCCGAAGCCATGGGCGCCGCGCCTGGCGATGCCCTGGCCGATGCGGCCCATGCCCAGGATGCCCAGCGTGCTGCCATGCACTTCGGCGCCGGCGAACATGTCGATCGCCCACTTGTTCCACTGGCCGGCACGCAGGAAATGTTCGCTCTCGGTGATGCGGCGGGCGGTGGCCATCAGCAGCGCGAAGCCGAAGTCGGCGGTGGTCTCGGTCAGCACGTCGGGGGTGTTGGTGCCGAGCACGCCGCGCGCCGTCATCGCGGCCAGGTCGAAGTTGTTGAAGCCCACGGCCATGTTGGCGGCGAGCTTCAGGTCCGGGCAGGCGGCCAGCAGCTCGGCGTCGATGCGCTCGCTGCCGGTCGCCAGCACGCCGGCCTTGCCCTGCAAGCGGGCGATCAGGTCCGGACGGCTCCAGATCTCGTCGGCCTGGTTGTGCGCGACGTCGAAGTGCTGCTGCAGGAAAGCGATGGTTTCCGGGAACACGGCCCGGGCGACGAGGATGGATGGTTTGGTGTTCATCGTTGGACAGGTGCGAAGGCCGCCGGCGCGGCGCCGGTGGGCGCATGGCTGCCGCGGCCGTGGGTTTCGGGGTCCCAGCCGACCAGCAGCATCAGCAGCGCGTACCCCAGAAGATAACCGACGGCGATGTGCCAGCCGCCGCGCAGCCAGGCGCCGACCGAGCGCCCCTGCGGGTACATGCTGCACAAGGCCACGCCGGCCGAGGAGCCGAACCACAGCATCGAACCGCCGAAGCCCACGGCATAGGCCAGGAAGCCCCAGTCGTAGCCGCCCTGGCGCAGCGCCAGGGCCGTCAGCGGGATGTTGTCGAACACCGCGCTGACGAAGCCCAGGCCCAGCGTGGTGCTCCACGAGGCCGCGGGCAGCGCCTGCACCGGCATCATGGCCGCGCACATCACCAGCGACAGCAGGAAGATGCTGCCGCGCAGCGCGCCGGGCAGCAGGCTCCAGGTGGGACGGCGCCAGCCGGCCGTGGCCAGCAGCGCCACCCAGACCGCCAGCCCGATCAACGGCCACGCGCTCAGCATGGCGGCGTCGTGCAGGTTGAACCAGAGATTGGTGGCGATCGCCGCCAGCAGGATGATGGCGACGATGGCCAGCCGCGGGGTGTCGAGGCGCACGCCGATCGGGCTCTCCTTCACGATCGGCTGCCAGGCGTGCTGCTGGCGCGCCGCCATCACGCCGAAGAACAGGGTGGCGGCGAACGCGCCGACGTAGGCCTCGAACACCTGGCCCGGGTGCACGCCGGCAATCCACATCATGGTGGTGGTGGTGTCGCCCACCACGCTGCCCGCGCCGCCGGCGTTGCTGGCCGCGACGATGGCCAGCCGCGGCGTGTCGAGGCGCACGCCGATCGGGCTCTCCTGCACGCTCGGCTGCCAGGCGTGCTGCTGGCGCGCCGCCATCACGCCGAAGAACAGGGTCGCCACCAGCGCGCCGACATAGGCCTCGAACACCTGCCCGGGCGCCACCCCGGCGA
>JAQGMU010000420.1 GCA_028292195.1 Ramlibacter sp.
CTATGCCAACCCCGATTCCGACGTCGCGCGCTTCAACAACCACAAGCCCGAAGAAGGCGTCGATGCGCTCGTGAGCTACATGCGCCGCCTGCCGCGCGACGTGCCGGCGGGCACGCGCTGGAACTACAGCACCGGGGAAACCAATCTCGTGGGCGTCCTCGTCAGCCAGGCAACGAAGAAGCCGCTGGCGACCTACCTGTCGGAAAAGATCTGGGTGCCCGCCGGCATGGAGCAGCAGGCCACCTGGCTCCTGAGCAAGACCGGGCAGGAGATCAGCGGCTGCTGCCTCCAGGCCACGTCGCGCGACTACGCCCGCATCGGGCTCTTCGTCCTCGATGGCGCCCGCGTCAACGGCCAGGCGATCGTGCCGGAGGGCTGGCTGGCCGAAGCCACGACCAGCCGCACCAGCATCGGCCAGCCGGGCCGCGGCTACGGCTACCAGTGGTGGACCTACGACGACGGCAGCTATGCCGCGCGGGGCATCTTCGGCCAGGGCATCTTCATCGACCCGAAGCGCAAGATCGTGATCGTCTCCAATGCCAACTGGGCCGGCGGGGCCAGGGATCGCACCGCCGGCGAGGCGCGGGAGGCCTTTTACCGGGCGGTGCAGAAGGCCGTCGATGACGAGGCTGCGGCCGTGCCGGGCTCATAGCGCCGTCCCCGCGCCCGCCCCCGCGCCCGCGCGAGGGCGGCGACAATGCATCTTCCATCGCATCCCCTGAAAGACCCTCTTGGCACGCCCCTCTCCCTGGCCTGACAAGGTCATGGCGCTGCTACGCGCCGGCAACCCGACGGCGGCCATCGCCCAGATCAAGGTGGCGCCCAGCGTGCGTGAGCTCCGGCAGCTGGAGAAAGCGCTCGCTGCCGCGCAGCTGGCAGGCAAGTGGCGCGACGTCGACGCCGCCATCACCGAAAGCCTGCAGGCACTGTCCGCGCCCCGGCTGCACCGGTCGCCATGACCGGGACCACGTTTGCGTCGCTGGGGCTCGCCGGCGAGCTCTCGAATGCGTGCCTGGCGGCCGGCTACACCGATCCCTCCCCGATCCAGGTCGAAGCCATCCCGCCCCTGCTGCGCGGCCAGGACCTGCTCGGCCTGGCGCCCACCGGCTCCGGCAAGACCGCCGCCTTCGCGCTGCCGCTGCTGCAGCGGCTGGCCGCCGGCCGGCAGCACACGCCAAGGCGGGTGCGGGTCCTCGTGCTGGTGCCGACGCGCGAGCTGGCGGCCCAGGTGGGCGAGGTGTTCCGCAGTCTAGGCGCGGCATCCGCCCACCCGCCCAAGGTGGCGGTGCTGTATGGCGGCGTTTCGGTGAACCCGCAGATGATGAACCTGCGCGGCGGCGCCGACGTCGTGGTGGCCACGCCGGGCCGCCTGCTCGACCTGCTGGAGCGCAATGCGCTGCGCCTGGACGCGGTCGAATCGCTGGTGCTCGACGAGGCCGATCGGCTGCTGGACCTCGGCTTCTCCGCCGAGCGCGAACGGGTGCTGGCCGTGCTGCCGGCCCAGCGGCAGAACCTGCTGTTCTCCGCCACCTTCCCGCCGGAGGTGCAGGCGCTGGCGGACACCTTGCTGCACGATGCGGTGCGCGTCGAAGCTGCGACCCAGGCCGGCGCCGAGCCCGTGATCGTCCAGCGGGTGATCGCGGTCGACGCGCGGCGCCGCACGGAGCTGCTGCAGCACCTGGTCAAGCAAGGCGGCTGGCGGCGCGTGCTGGTGTTCGTGGCCACCCGGTATGCCAGCGAGCACGTGGCGCAGAAGCTGTACGACCGCGGCATCTACGCCGCGCCGCTGCACGGCGACATGAGCCAGGGCGCGCGCACCGAGGTGCTGGAGAACTTCAAGGACGGCCGCTGGGACCTGCTGGTGACCACCGACCTCGCGGCCCGCGGCATCGACATCCCCGGGCTGGAGGTGGTGGTCAACTACGACCTGCCGCGCTCACCCAACGACTACGTGCACCGCATCGGCCGCACCGGACGGGCCGGCGCGAGCGGGGTCGCCGTCAGCTTCGCGAGTGCCGCCACGGAGGCGCACTTCCGGCTGATCGAGAAGCGGCAGAACATGACCTTGCCGCGCGAGCAGGTGGCGGGCTTCGAGCCGGTGGAGGCGGAGCCGGTGGCCAGGCCCGAGGCGGGGGTCGGCGGCATCAAGGGCAAGCGGCCCAGCAAGAAGGACAAGTTGCGGGCGGCCGCGGCGAAGGGCGCGCCGTCCTGATCATCCGTTGAAAGGAGATCCATGCCGTTCCGCTTTGTAGGGCGGGTTCGCGAAGCGACCCCGCCGATTGCGGCGGCCGGGATGTTGGGGTCCGCTGACGCGGAACCCAACCTACAGGAGCAAACATGATCGAGCCCTTCCAGTCCTGGTTGACGCGCAGCGCGCCCGTGGCCGCCGCGCAGACCGCCGGCCGCGCGGTCGTGGCGCTCGAATCGACCATCATCGCGCACGGCATGCCCTACCCGGAGAACGTCCGCACCGCGCGCGAAGTCGAGGCCGTGATCCGCGGCCTGGGCGCCGAGCCCGCGACCATCGCGGTGATCGGCGGGCGCATCCGCATCGGTCTTTCGGACCAGGAACTGGAGCTGCTGGGCCGCTCCGGCCAGGCGGCCAAGGTGAGCCGGCGCGACCTGCCGGCCGTGCTGGCCAGCGGCGCACTCGGCGCCACCACCGTGGCCGGCACCATGATCTGCGCCGCGCTCGCCGGCATCGAGGTCTTCGTCACCGGCGGCATCGGCGGCGTGCACCGCGGCGCGGAGCTGTCCTTCGACATTTCCGCCGACCTGCAGGAACTGGCGAAGACCTCGGTGGCGGTGGTCTGTGCCGGTGCGAAATCGATCCTCGACCTCGCGCTCACGCTGGAATACCTGGAGACGCAAGGCGTGCCGGTGCTCAGTTGCGGCCAGGACAACTTCGCCGCGTTCTATACGCGCGACAGCGGCTTGCGCGCCGACTACCGGCTCGACGATCCGGCGCAGCAGGCACGCTTCATCCGCACCAAGTGGGACCTGGGCCTGGCGGGCGGCGTGGTCCTGAGCACGCCGGTGCCCGAAGCCGCGGCGATGCCGCGCGGCGAGATCGATGCGATCACGCAGCGGGCGCTGGCCGAAGCGAAGGAACAGGGGATCACCGGCAAGGCCCTGACGCCCTTCCTGCTGGCGCGCATCGAGGCGCTGACGGGCGGGCGCAGCCTGGCGACGAACATCGCATTGGTGAAGCACAACGCGGAGGTGGGAGCAAGGCTCGCGTTGGCGATGGCTGCGGGCCGCCGGGGCTTACCCCCTTAACCTGAGGGCCCAGTTGCAGTACAAAGGCTTATCGATGGCCGGCTGCAACCGCACCCGGCCGCCGGAAGGAGGCCTCCCATGGGCAGAGCGGAACGCCAGCGGCGGCACGACGCCAGCATGGAACGGATCCAG
>JAQGMU010000426.1 GCA_028292195.1 Ramlibacter sp.
CTCTCGTCCTTCTTCAGCATCACGTCGCGAGGGTCTCCGTCATGCGTGATCCACACCTCGCCGCTGCGGCAATGCACCACCATCCGGCCCTGGCCCATCGGCAGTTCCCGCAGCCGGCCCGCCGGTACGCCGAGCGCCAGCAGGCGCGTGATGCGCGTGGCCGGAGCTTGCGAACGGTCTTCGCGCCCCAGGAGGCGCGTCATGAAAGCGGCGGGGTGGAGTGCGAACAGCATGGCACAGGATGATGGGAGAGCCTCCCTTCACTGGGCCGTAGGACGGTTGCGGGGCCTTGTGTAGGGGCCGCGGCTGCGCCTGCGCGCGCCGCCGGGACGAATGCACGCAGTTGCCAAAGCGGCGTCCGCGTCGCGTCGCCGTCCTACAGTCGCGCCCTAGCCCAGCCGCCTAGATTTGCGCTGTCACCAGGGAACTGAAGATGAACGCGAGATTCGAGGGCTTGGGAGAGCGCATCGCCGAGGGCGCGCACCGCACGTGGGGCGCCATCCGCCGCCATCCGTGGAAGACGGCGGCGGCGTTGCCGCTGGCCGTGGTGGTGTATGTGCTGGTGCTGATTCCATTCACGCCCAGCATCGGCAACATCAAGAAGTCCAAGCAGGAGTCGCCCAGTGTGGTCCTGTCGGCCGACGGCAAGGAACTGGCGGTGTTCAAGCGCGCCAACCGCGACTGGGTGAAGCTGGCCGACATCTCGCCGAAGGCGGTGGAGGCGCTGCTGGCCACCGAGGACAAGCGCTTCTATGTCCACCACGGCATCGACTTCACGCGCACCGCCAAGGCGGCGCTCAACACCTTCCATGGCGACGTGCAGGGCGGCTCCACCATCACGCAGCAGCTGGCGCGCAACCTGTACCCCGAGGACATCGGCCGCGAGCAGACCATCACCCGCAAGGTGAAGGAGGCGATCACGGCGCTGAAGATCGAAGCCGTGTACAGCAAGGACGAGATCCTGGAGTCCTATCTCAACTCCGTTTCCTTCCTGTACAACGCGTGGGGCATCGAGATGGCCGCGCGCACCTACTTCGACAAGCCGGCCAAGGACCTGAACGAGCTGGAGGCGGCCACGCTCATCGGCATGCTGAAGGGCACGAGCTACTACAACCCGGTGCTCAACCCCGAGCGCGCGCGCGAGCGCCGCAACACCGTGCTGGCGCAGATGGTCAAGGCCAACAAGCTGACCGAGGAGCGCTATGCGACCCTGAAGGCGCAGCCGATGAAGCTCGCCTTCGAGCGCCAGCCCGAGTACAACGGCCCGGCGCCGCACCTGGCCGAATACCTGCGCCGCTGGCTGCTGGAATGGGCCGACAAGCACGACTACAACATCTACGCCGATGGCCTGGTGGTCCAGACCACGCTCGACTCGCGGCTGCAGGCCTATGCCAACGAGGCCGTCAAGCGCCAGGGCGACGCCTTGCAGGCAGTGGCGGAAGTGGAGTGGAGCCGCCCCAGCCCCGGCGGCTTCGGCACCGACCCGCAGAACTACGTCGCGCAGCGCGGCAAGGGCGCGGCCTTCGACTACTTCTGGGCCACGCACAAGGAGCTGCTGGACGAATACGTGCGCGAATCCAGCGAGTTCCAGGCGCTGCGCCAGCAGGGCAAGGACGCCACGGACGCGGCGGAGCAGTTGCGGGCCGATTCCAGGTTCATGGCCGACCTGAAGAAGCAGAAGACCACGCTGCAGGCCGGCTTCCTGGCCATCGAGCCCACCACCGGCCACATCAAGGCCTGGGTCGGCAGCCGCGACTACAACGACGACAAGTTCGACCACGTGCAGCAGGCGCGCCGCCAGCCCGGGTCCACCTTCAAGCCCTTCGTCTACGGCGCTGCCTTCGAGATGGGCCACTCGCCCAGCGAGACGCTGATGGACCAGGCGGTGGCGATCCAGATCGACAAGAACCAGGTCTGGCGCCCGGGCGACATCGAGGGCGCGCCGACCAACATGCCCGTGACGCTGCGCGAGGGCCTGGCGAAATCGAAGAACACCATCACCGCGCAGCTGATGATGCAGGTGGGCCCCGCGCGCGTGGCCAGCCTGGCGCGGGCCATGGGCGTGCGCCAGAGCAAGCTGCAGGAAGTGCCCTCGCTGGCGCTCGGCACCAGCCCGGTGACACTGAAGGAAATGGTCAGCTCGTTCAGCACCATCGTCAACGGCGGCAGCTACATCGAGCCGACCATGGTGACGGCCATCGAGGACCGCCGGCACAACCGGCTGGAGAGCTTCGGCTCCCCGTCGTCCGAGCCGGCCCTGTCGAACCAGGCGGCGCAGACGCTGCTGGACGTGATGCGCGACGTGATCGAGAGCGGCACCGCGGTCGGCCTGCGCCCGCGCTTCCAGCTGACGGGCGACCTGGCCGGCAAGACCGGCACCACCCAGGACAACACCGACGGCTGGTTCATCCTGATGCACCCGAACCTGGTGGCGGGCGCCTGGACCGGCTTCAACGACAACCGCGTCGCGATGCGCAGCAGCTACTGGGGGCAGGGCGCCCATACCGCGCTGTTCCTGGTCGGCGACTTCATGCAGCAGTCGCAGAAGGCGAAGCTGGTCGACCCCAAGGCAGTGTTCTCGGCGCCGCGCATGAAAGACCAGGAGCAGCCGCTGCTGCAGGGCGTGAAGGACTGGTGGAACAGCGTGTTCAGCACGCCGGCTGCCACACCGGACAACCCCGAAGTGGCCGCCGTGCCGCCGGTGAAGCTCGACGCGCCGGGGCTGGTGCCGGCGCCCCGGGCGGGCGACGTCGTTCCGCTCGAAAGCACCCGGCCGGGCCCGGCCGTGGCATCGGATGCACCGGTGCTGATCGATCCGCAGCGCGTGCCGGCCTTCCCGCGGCCGCTCGATTCCGCGCGGCCGGCTGACACCGTTTCCGGCACGCAGGTGTACCAGGTGCCACAGCGGGTGGCGCCGGCGGAAACGACGTCGATGGGAGCGGCGAGCCCGCCGACCGCGCCCAGCGCCGCGCCGGCGGCCGAAGCCACGGGGGAGGCCACCGGCAGCGCGCAGTAGATGAGGCGGCATCCCCCGGCTTGCCGCGCGGGATGCAAAAAAAAAGGCCGGGACTTCCCGGCCTTTTCATGGGCGCCGACGCTTACTTGCGATCGAGCGCGTCGTCGTCGCGGCGGATGTTGTCTTCCAGGTCGCGCGCGGTGTCCTTCACGGCTTCCTTGGTGTCACCCAGCTTCTTCTGCAGCTTGCCTTCCATTTCCTTGGCGTGGCCCTTGGCTTCCAGTTCCTTGTCGCCCAGCGCGCGGCCCACGTGCTCCTTGACCTCGCCCGTGGCTTCCTTGCTCACGCCCTTGACCTGGTCCTTGTTCATGCTGACTCCTTTGCGAGTTGATCGATACCTCACATCTTGGGACGAACGTGGAGGCGGTGAAGTGCTGGCTGGCCTGGTTTTTCGTGCGGACCGTCCTACACTGGCTCAGCGGCGTTCACTCATCGCCTGCTGCGCTGTCCTGGGTGCGCGGCGGCGGCCTGCGCGGCGTGCGGTAGTAGCATCCGGGAATGGCATCCGACCGGTCAGCACGCCAGGCCGCCTCATGAAGCGCACGCTCCAGTCGCCGTCCGAGCTGAGGAAGGCGCTCGTCGCCATCTTCCCCATGCTTCCGCGCGACTTCGGCGAGCAGGGAGAGTCCGTCTTCGAGGATGCGGGGCCGACGTATCACTCCATGATGCGGGACTTCGCGCACTTCTTCGCCAAGAACATCGACCAGTTCTCCGACCGCCAGCTCGGCCGCTTTGCGGAACTGCTCGCGGGGGCCAGGGAAGCGTCCGGGCCGCTCGAAAATGCAGTGGAGACCTGCTTCCTGGAACCCGCCCGCCAGCTCAAGGTGCACGACCGCATCGAGCCGTTCCTGGCCGCGGCGGAGAAGGGTGCGCGCAAGTGAGCGGCGAGCTTTCCACGGGCGAGGCCACCGGTCGTTCGCGCCCCGTCCGGGCGCTGCTCGTCCTCCTCGTGCTGGGCGTCGTCGCCGCGGCGGCCTGGTGGTTCCTGCAGGACCGGGACGCCTGGCCGCGGGGTGAAGCGCTCGGCGCCGCCCTGCGCCCCATCGTCGAAGGCAGGAATCCGGACCAGGCGCTGGTGGCGCGAGTCATCTGGGAAAGCTACCTCGAGACCCGGGCGAACGCGTCGCGGTGGAGCGGCCTCTACTGGGGCCTGACCTTCGCGGCGGCGGTGCTCAGTGCGCTGGCGGCGGTGGTCCTGAAGCTTGAAACCGTCATCAGGACCGAGGGCGCCAAGAAGGACCTGGCGGCCCTGTTCTCCGTGGCGGCGGCCTTGCTGGTCACCATCTCCACCGGCGGCGACTTCCAGCGCAAGTGGCAGGCCAACCGGATCGCGGCCGCCGAACTGGAACGCACGGGCTACGAGTTCCTGGAAAAGGATGGCGCCGACGCGCGCTCCTACCTTGCCGCCGTCGGGCAGAGCCTGCTCAGGCGGCACATGGCGATCGTCGGCGGTTCGGAACAGCGCCAGCCGATCCGGGAGCCCGCCAGGCCCGCATCGCAGGGCAGGTAACGGTGGGCCGGGAGATACGCCTGCCAAGGACCGCCCTGCTGCTCTTGTGCGCCGGCCTCACGGCGCTGGCGTATTACCTGATCCTGTTCACCAACTGGGGCAATGTCTACCATGGCGCCAGCTACCTGGGCGTGGTGCTGACGGACGTGGTGGCGGTACTGGCCATCCTCTCGTGCCTGGAAGTGCTTCGGACCGAACGCGTCGTCGCCTTTCGCGCGCTCGCCGGGGCCGTGGGTGCGCCGCTCGTGCTGGTCACGCTCCTGTTGCTTTGGTATGGTGTGCGCCGGTATGTCGCAACCTGACCGCATCGATGGCACCGTAGCACCATGAAGCTTGCACTCCTCATCATCGACGTCCAGCAGGCGCTGTGCACCGGCGAGTACGCTGCCTTCGACATGCCCCGCGTCCTGGAGCGGATCAACGCACTGGCCGCGAAGGCGCGCGCTGCCGGGGCGCCGGTGGTCCTCATCCAGCATGAAGAAGCGCAAGGGCCGCTCCAGCACGGCACCGACGGCTGGCAACTCACCCCGGGCCTGTCCACGCATCCCGCCGACCTCCGCATCCGCAAGCAGACCACCGACTCCTTCCACCAGACCGAACTGCATGCGGCCCTGCAGCAGCAGGGCGTCACGCAGGTCGTCGTCTGCGGCCTGCAAAGCGATTTCTGCATCGATTCGACGGTGCGCCGCGCGCTGGCGCTCGGCTACCCGGTGGTGCTGGCCGCCGACGCGCACTCCACCAACGACAACGGCGTGCTGTCGGCCGCCCAAATCACGGCCCACCATAACGCCACGCTGGCCAACATCACCAGCTTCGGCTGCCGGGTGCGGGCCATGCCCGCCGGCGACGTGACGTTGCGGCCTTGAACACCGTGGCCGATCCAGTCACCGAGATCCGCCTGGCCGCAGGGGCCGACCTGGCCGCCGTCCGGGCGTTCGACGAATTCAAGGGCAGCCGCGAGACCGAGATCCGCAACGGGACTTGCTGGCTGGCGTGGCGCGACGGGGTGGTCGTCGGGTATGCCAGCTATGAGCCGTCGGGCCTGCTGGGGCAGCCGCTGCTCACCTTCCTGTGCGTGCGCAAGGACTGCCGGCGACAGGGCATCGCCTTGCGGCTGGTGGAGGCCGTCGTCGCCGCTGCGCGGGGGAGAGTGCTCGTCTCCTCCACCGAAGACTGGTGCACCGCGAGCCAGGGCATCTTCGCCAAGCTCGGGTGGCGGCCGATCGGCCGCATCGAGGGGGTCAACAAGGATGGATCGGCGGAACTCTTTTATTCCACGCCGCTTGCCGGCTAGTGCCATGATGCCGCCAACCCGACGCCAGCCAGCATGCACTGGACCCACATCACGCTCCCCCTGGCCAGGCTCGATGCGTCGCTTGCGTTCCGCGGCGTGAATTTTCCGGAGGAACAAATTTGCAAACTGCCGCCAACATCGTGATCGCCCTCGTGGCCCTGCTCCACGTCTACTTCCTGGTGCTGGAGATGTTCCTTTGGGACAAGCCGGCTGGATTGCGAGCCTTCGGACTTACGCTGGAGCATGTGCTGGCCTCTAAGGTGCTGGGCGGGTACCTGGGGCTTTTCTACGGATTCCTCGCCGCGGGGCTGTTGTTTGGCATGAGGCTCGGCA
>JAQGMU010000682.1 GCA_028292195.1 Ramlibacter sp.
GACGATCACGGTGCTCGCGTCACCGGCGTAGGTGAACGCGTTGCCGGGTGCGGTGATGTTCGCCGCGAGCGTGATGACGTCGTTCGCGGTGTTGTTGAGGTTTGCACTAAGCGCCTCGAGCACGAGACCGGGCACGCTGATGCCGCCTGACGTGCCGGTGATGCTGCTGCCGGTGATGAGGTGCAGGACGTCCGAGTTGGTGATGACCACGCTCGTCGGCACCGTGATCGCACCGGCGCTGGTGCGTCCAACCCGGAGCACCGTTGCGTGCACCGTGTTGAGCTCGGCCGCGGTGAGCCCGAGCGTGCCCGGCGCATCGGGGCCGCCGAGGGCGATCTGCTGGCCGGCTGTCGTGGGCCTGAGCATGACCACCGGCACCTTGCCGGCGCCGCCGACGCTGGTTGCGATGTTGCTGCCGGGCGCGAGAGTCATCTGGTCGGCGTCGAGCTCGACGCTGGTCGTGCTGACGATGTTCGCGTTGTTCGTCAGCACGCGGTTCGCGCCGGCCGCCGTGAGCGTCACGGTGCCTGCGGCGGCGGTTATGTCGCCGTTCACGGTGAGATTGCCGTTGTTGTTCACGATCACGTTGCCGCCGCCGGCCTGGCTGATGCCGGTGATCGACGCCGCCGAGTTGTTGGTCAGCGAGACGTCGCCGCCGCCGGTGTTGGTCGCATTGAAGCTCGACACCACGTTCAGGTTGTTGAGCGACGTGCCGCCTTTCGAACTGGTCGTGAGCAGCGCCCCGGCGATGACCCCGGTCCCGTTTTCATTGTTGAGGCCGGTCGCCGCGCTCTGCGCCGCATTCAGCGTGACGTTTCCGGCCGTCGACAGGGTCCCGGCGTTCAAAGTGATGTGCCGTCCGGCAGTCACCGCGATCGGGCCGCTGGTGGAGACCGCGTTCGCATTGAGCAGCACGTCGCTCGTGGCACCGGTTGCGGTGAGGCTCAGTGCGCCTGCGCCTGACGTGGTCACCGGCGCGGCGACGGTAATCGTCCCGCCGGCCAGCACGTCGTAAGCGCCGCCGGCGACCGCGCTGTTGCCCCCGCCCCCGATCGCGTTGAGCGTCACCGCGTCGGTTTCGTTGACGAACACGCCTGCGCCGCCCACGGTGGTCCGTGCCGCCAGCGTTCCGGCGGTGGTCTTGAGCCTGCCTCCGGGCCCGGTGCCCACACCGTTCGCGCTGTCGAGCGTGACCGACGTGCCGACGACGGTGCCGGTGCCGTTGATCACGCCGTTCGAAGTGATCACCGTTGCGGCGGCCGCGTTGCCGACCGTGTTGTTCACGAAGATGCCGGCGCCGTTGCTGGTGAGAGTCGTCGTACCGGTGCCGAACGGGTTGACCGGCCCTGTCACGGTGATGCTGCCGGCTGCGGTCAAGTCGTACGCGAGCCCGCCGGCGCTGTTACCGACAGCGCCGATGGTGGCCAACGCGACGGCGTTGGCTTCGCTCACGAAGACGCCGCCGGTGCTGCTGCGCGCAGCGAGATTGTCGGCCGCGGTATTGATGCGCTGGCCGCCACCGGCACCGGTGCCGACTCCGGTAGATCCGTCGAGGATCACGTCGGTGCCGCGTACCGTGCCGGTTCCGGTGATCGCCGCCGCCGACGCGCGGACGATGGTCGCCGCGCTCGCGTTGCCGACGTCGCCGCTGAGGATCACGTTCCCGGTCGTCGCGGTGAGTGTCGTGGTCCCGGTGCCGCTGCCGTTGACCGCGCCGGTCGCAGTGATCGCACCGCCTGCGAGAACGTCATAGGCTTTGCCGTTGGCGGCCGCATTGCCCGCCGGCGCCAGCGTGACCGCGTCGAGCTCGCTCACGAACACGCCGCCGTCGGTCGTGCTGCGCGCCGCGAGTGTGCCGGCGGCTGTCGCCAGCCTTCCCGCAGTGCCGGTGCCCACACCGGTCGCGCTGTCCAGCATGACGCTGGTGCCGACGACGGTGCCCGATCCCGCGATCGTGGCCGCCGACGTGAGCGTCGTCGCCGCGCTGGTATTGCCGACGCTCGCGTTCACGAGGATGTCTCCTCCGGCGGTCGTCGTCAGCGCGGTGGTGCCGGTGCCGGTGCCGGTCTGGTTCACCGCGCCGGTCACGGTGATCGTGCCGCCGGCGATGAGGTCGTACGCGGCGCCGCCCCCGGCGACGTTGCCCGTGGCGCTGCTGAGCGTCACGGTATTCGACTCGTTGACGAACACCCCGCCGCTCGTGCTCCTCGCCGCGAGCACGTCCGCGGCGGTATTGACGCGCGAACCGGTCCCGGTGCCGATACCGGTCACGGCGTCGAGCGTGACGTTCGTGCCGGAGATCGTGCCGAAACCTGTGATGTTGCCGGCCGAGGTCAGCACGGTCGCCCCGCCCGTGTTGCCGGCGTTGCCGATCACGACGATGTTGTTGGTGTTCGCGCCGGTCGTGGTCAGCGTGGTCGTGCCGGTGCCGGTGGTGTTCACGCCGCTCGAGACCGTCAGCACACCGCCGGCGGTCAGGTTCACCGCGCCGCTGTTGGTGGTCACGCCGCTGAACGCGCCGACGATGCCGGTCGTCAGTGCGTCGAGGTCGGTGTAGGCGACCCCGCTGCCGGCGCCGGTGAGATTGACTGCGAGCGTGTCGACGTTGTTCGTTCCGGTGAACGTCGCGCTGCCGGCGCCGATGCCGAGTGCCCCGAGCCGGTTAGCGGCCCCGACCGTACCACCGAAGCTCACCGACCCCGCGCCGGCGTTGACGACGAGCGCGCGGGTACCCGCCGCGTCGCCGTTGATCGTCGTGGTGAACGCGACGCTGTTGTCCGCGCCGGTCGCCTTGTCAGCCGTGATGGACACGTTCGACCCGAGCACGACGGCACCGGTGAAGCTGGAAGTCGTCGCGGGTGAAGCGTCGTCGTTGAGGTTGATCGTCACCGCGTTGAGATTGATCGTCGCTGCCGTGACGTTGAGCTGGCCGAGCGGCGCAGTGACGCCGATGTTGCCGGCGATAGTGGCGCTGCCGGACCCGGCGATCAGGCTCAGCGTCTCGCTGCTCCCACCGGCGGTGCCGTTCGTCGCGCCCGAAAGCGTGATGTTGCCTGCGCCGACGGCGCCTTGGGTGGACAGCGTCACGTTCGCGCCGTCGGCGATCGTGAGCGCCGCGCCGATGCTGATCGGCGTATTGGTCGTCGTCACGTTGTTGGCGAGCGACGCCGCGCCGCTCGTCGAGAAACCGCCGGGGGCGACGATCGCGCCGGTCGCGCCTTTGGTGAAGATGCCGCTGTTGGTGACTGCGAGCGCACCGACGGTGGTGAAGCTGTCGTTCACGTTGAACGCGGTGCCTCTCAGCGTGGCGGAGTTTACGTTTACGGGACCTGCGAACATCGTCGCGCCGGTCGCGGCGTTGGTCTGCGTGAGCGCGCCGCTGATGGCGATCGCGCCGTTGAAGCTGGTCGTGCCGGCATTGGTCACGGTGACCGTGGTCAGGCCGCTTGCGTTGGCGGCGTTCGCAGCGCCGAACAGTCCGCCGACGTTGATCGCGCCGGTGCCCGCGTTGAGCGTAAGCGTCTCGTCGCCGCCTCCGGCGGTGCCGGTCGTGACGCCCGATATCGTGATCGCGCCTGCGCCTGCGGCGCCTTGAGTCGACAGGGTGAGGTCGACGTTTTCGGCAATCGTCAGGGCGCCTCCGATGCTGAGCGGGGTGTTGGTCGTGGTGACGTTGTTCGCCAGCGAGACGTTGCCGGTGGTCGAGAATCCTCCGGGGGCGACGATCACACCGGTCGCGCTCTTGGTGAACACACCCGAGTTATCGACGGTGACCGCGCCCGTGGTGGTGAAGCTGTTGTTCACGTTGAACGCAGTGCCGCGCAAGCTCGCCGAGCCGACGTTCACCGTGTCTGCGAAAGTGGTTGTGCCGGTCACCGCGTTCGTCTGCGTGAGCGCGCCCGTGATCGCGATCGGCCCGTTGAAGTTGGTGATGCCGGCGTTGGTGAGGGTGACCGTGGTGAGGCCGGTGGAATCGGCGACGCCGCCCGCGCCGAACACGCCGGCGACGTTGACGCTGCCCGTGCCCGCATTGAGCGTGAGCGACTCGGCAGCGCCCGCGGTGGTGCCGTTGGTCGCGCCGGTGATGCTGATGTTGCCCCCACCCGCGACCGACTGCGTCGTCAGCACGATGTTCAGGCCCTGTCCGATGCGCACGCTGTCGCTGATCGTGATGTCCTGGTTCGCGGTCGTGATGCCGGCGTTGAGGAGCGTCGTCGCGCCGGGTCCGTCGAGGAAGACTGAAGCGTTACCGGTGCCGGTGATCTGGCCGTTGACGACGATCGAGCCCGCGCCGGTCGGCTGGCGGATGAGCACGGGGTCGGTAAACGTGATCGCGTTGACCGTGGTGGTGCCGGTGCCGTCGGCGCGGCCGATGGTCAACTGGCTGAGGCCGTCGGTCGCGGCGATGTC
>JAQGMU010000468.1 GCA_028292195.1 Ramlibacter sp.
GCAAGTTTACGAGCGAACCGTGCGCCGGCGCCTGGCTAGCTCGAATCGCCGGGGCTGCTCGCCGGACCGGGGTTGCGGCGCCCAGCCGGCCGCCACCTCCGTGCGCTTCAGCGTGCCGTCACCTGGGCGCGGATCTCGCCACCGGGATAGCGTGTGGTGTGGATGTTCGCGTACCAGCGGCCCCCCAGCAGATCGGCTGCCTGGGCCGCGGTGAGCGTCGCTTCGCCGCGGATCGGGCTGCTGGGGTTAGCAAACGGAAGCACGACCCCGGCGTTCTGGCCAGGACCGGCTGGGCCATGGAAATGGCCGGCCGTGGCGGGGCCGGTGAGACCGGAATAGCTCACTTCGTAAGTCAGCTTGCTGGTGTTCTTGTCGAAGCTGGCGGTGACGGTTCCGATGCCCGACGTGGTCGCGGCCGGCACCTGCTGCGCGCCGCTCAGGGTGCCGCTGAGCCGCACCGTGGCGGCGCCGGTCATGTTGTCCATCATGGCGCAACCGGCCAGCAGGACGAAGCCACCAGCCATGGCAAGACGGCGGCAAAGTCGAAACGCGTGCTTGTTCATGGTCGCTTTCGATGCAGTTGATCCAGCACAAAGCTTGCCATGTCCCGATCAGCCCTGGAAGGGTGGAAGCCCCCGCATCCGCGAGCGCGGCGTAACGCTCAGTGCAACCTTGAACGCTTTTCTGCCAGTTGCGCGACGGTGCGGGGTGGCTGATCAGCCCCTGGAAGTTCGATACGGCTCGTCGAATGCCACGAAGTCGTGCTCCGCCAGCGCATCGTCGGTCCAGGCCTTCACGCCGGGCAGGGCGCAGACGCGGCGCACGTAGTCGGTGATGACGCCCGGCACCGGCAGCGCGTAGTTGCGGATCCGGAAGCACACCGGCGCGAAGAAGGCATCGGCGGCACTGAAGGCTCCGAACAGCATCGGACCCCGGTACGTGTCGAGCAGCGTCGTCCACATGCCGATGATGCGCTCCATGTCCGCGCGCACCTCGGGCTGGTCGCGCCACACCGTCGCGCCGACCTGCGGCAACTGCGCTTCGATGTTCATCGGGCAGTGGTTGCGCAGCGCACCGAAGCCGGAATGCATTTCCGCGCAGACGCTGCGGGCGCGCGCGCGGGCCTGCACGTCGGCCGGCCACAGCTGCTTGTCCGGGAATTTCTCGGCCACGTATTCGGCGATCGCCAGCGAGTCCCAGACCGCAAAGCCCTCATCCACCAGCACCGGCACCCGGCCGGCGGGGTTGACCTGCAACACCTCGCGCTTGAACCCGGAATCGGGGGAGTTGAAGGAGTCGAAGCGGACCATGCGCTCCTGGAACGGGATGCCGGCCTGTTTCAGCAGCACCCAGGGCCGCATGGACCAGGACGAGTAGTTCTTGTTGCCGATGTAGAGCGTGAGCATGGAATCAACCTCCGGTCGTTCTGGATGGCCGGGATGCTAGCGCCCCCGCCGCCCGCATTGATGCAATCGGCATGCCGGATTGATGCTCAGCCGGGTGGGCCCGGCCTGGGCCGGCGGGCGCCGAGCTTCTCCAGCGGCTTCTCCAGCAGGAAGATCGCCAGCACCAGCAGCGTGCTGAACACCGCCGTCATCTCGCGCCCCAGGCCCGCGGCCACGCCGATGGCGGCCGTCATCCAGATGCCGGCGGCGGTGGTCAGGCCGCGCACGCGTTGATGCTCGGGCATCTTGAGGATGGAGCCGGCGCAGATGAAGCCGACGCCCGCCAACAGGCCCTGCAGCACCCGGCTGGTGCCGTCGTCGTCCATGCCCAGTTGCAGCGGTACCAGCAGGAACAGCGCCGAGGCGGACGCCACCAGCATGTGGGTGCGGATGCCGGCCTCGTGGCCGTCGCGTTCGCGCTGGTAACCGAGGCAGCCACCCAGGACGGCCGCCAGCACCAGCCGCAATACGGTGCGCGTCAACTGCTCCAGGTCCGCCAGGTCGGAGAACTCCGCCGCGACAGTCGCTTGGATCTGGTCCCAGGCCATGCGGCTCAGGGCAGGTCGGTGTTCGGGCCGGGCTGCGTCGCCTCGCGCGGGCCGACGGTGCCCAGGCGCGCCTTCAGCGACTGCGGCTGGCGCGTGAGGATGGCGGCGTACACCGTGGCGTTGGAGACCACTTTCTTCACGTAGTCGCGGGTTTCCTGGAACGGCACGGTCTCGGCCCAGGCCGCGCCTTCCATCACCGGGCCGTTGCGCCAGGCGCGCGGCCTTCCCGGGCCGGCGTTGTAGGCAGCGGCGGCCATGGGCATCGAGCCGCCGAAGTCGTCCAGCACCAGCTTCAGGTAACCGGTGCCGATGGCGATGTTGGTGTCGCGCTCGTGCAGCTGGTCGATGGTGAAGTTCGTCATGCCCAGCTTGCGGGCCGTCCAGCGCGCGGTGGCCGGCATCACCTGCATCAGGCCGGCGGCGCCGACTGTGGATTTGGCGTCCATCACGAAGCGGCTTTCCTGCCGCATCAGGCCGTAGACGTAGGCCGGGTCGAGGCCGATCTCGCGGCTGCGCTTCACCACGCTGTCGCGGAAGGGCATGGGGAAGCGCGTGTCGGCGTCGAATTCGGTCTTGGTGCGTTCGCTGGTGTTGATGCAGCGGTCCCACACCTCGCGGTCGCAGGCGAGCTGCGCGGCGGCCAGCAATTCACGTTCGGCCAGGCCGCCGTTCCGGTGCAGGTTGGTGCTGTAGTTCCACTCCCTGTTGCCCTCGGTACGCAGGCCGATGCCGATGGCATACAGCGCCCGCTGCAGCCCGGGGTTCAGCCGCGCCGCCTGCTTTTCGGCTTCGGTCGGCGGCGCCGGGTCCGGCGGCACGGTGACCTGCTGGCCCAGTTCCTCCAGCGCCAGCTGCTCGTAGAAGCCGCGCGCCGAGGCGATCCCCTCCAGCAGCTTCTGGGCTTCGGCGCGGTGCGACTCGGTGTTGCCGGTGGCAAGCAGCGCGCGGGCGCGCCAATAGGCCCAGGCGGGGTCGGCGCGGCCTTCGTCGCTCATGGCGGTGATGGCCTGCAGGATGGTTTTCCAGTCCGGGCCCTTGGCGGTGCGCAGGGCGGCGCGCACCTTCCAGGCCAGCAGTTCGTCGCTCAGGTTGGCGTCGCGCATCACGTTGGCGAAGTAGCCCTGGGCCTCCGGCAGCAGGCGCTGGGTGGCCTGGCGGCCGATCACGCCCCAGATCCAGTCGCGCTCCTCGGGGTTCATCTGCGGGCCCCACTTGGATTCGAGCATGCCGGCGGCGTTGTCGATGTCGCTGGTGGCGAGCTTGATCAGCGCCAGCCCCACCATTTCGCGCCGGACCCGGGAAGCGGCGAACACCTTGCTGGTGAGGAAGCGGGTGGGGTTGGCGTTCAGTTCGGCCACGGCCGGCAGCGCTTCCGGCGCCACGATTTCGACTGCCGCCGCCGCCGCCCGGGGCCGGTTCGCTTCGATGGACTGGCGCGCCTTGCGCCAGGCGTCGGCCGCCGTCAGGCGGTGCGGGCCGGTCCTTTCGCCGATCAGGCGGCTGGCGGCGGTGGTGCAGCCGTCGTCGGCCTCGCGCTGCGCCAGCCAGTTCTTGCGCACGTCGTCGGCCAGGGTGGCGGGGGCGTTGGGGCCCTCGCGCAGGAACTGGACCAGCAGGTTGTAGCAGCGCAGCTCGCGGTCGTCGCGCATGCGGTAGCGGGCGTAGTCCTGGGCGAAGGCTTCCCATTCGCGCCGCTGGCCGAGCTGCTGCAGCCAGTCGGCCCGCAGGCGGTCTTCCTGGTAGGTGCCGGCGTACCTGGTGAAGAAAGCCTGCACTTCCTGGGTGGAAGCGGTGTCCAGCCGGGCGCGCAGGTCCCAGTAGGCGGCCCAGGGCTCCAGGATGTGGCCCTGCGCGGCAGGCAGCAGCTGAGCCAGTTTTGCCTTGTTGCCCTGGCTGAAGGCCCTCTGCATGTCGAGCAGCACCTCATCCTTGGGTTGCGCCTGTACGGCTCCCGCCACGAGCAGGGTGGCGAAGGATGCCAGAATCGTTCTCAACTTCATCGGGAAATTATGGACAGGTCAGAGGAAAAAAAGGCCGTGCGCAAGCAGCTCATTGAGCAACGCCTCAACATGCCGGACCGCCTACACCGTGCCGACCTGTTGCAGCGCGTTTTGCGCATCTGGCTGGTGGGCCGGCCCGATATCGTGATCGGCGCCTATTGGCCGATCAAGGGCGAGTTCGATCCGCTGCCGGCGCTGCACCGCTGGAAGGAAGACGGCGAGTTGCTGGACGAACCGCAACCCCGCCGGATCGGCCTGCCGGTGGTGGACAAGGTCCATCAGACGCTGAAGTTCCACGCTTGGTTCCCCGGCTGCCCGATGGAAGAAGACGCCTACGGCATCCCGAAACCCAAGGACACCGAGGTGATCGTGCCCACCCTGCTGTTCGTGCCGTGCGTCGGCTACGCGCCGGGCGGTTTCCGGCTGGGCTACGGCGGCGGCTTCTACGACCGCACGCTGGCCAGGCTGCAGCCATCGCCGTACACGGTGGGCCTGGGCTTCGCGCAGGGCTTCCTGCCCGATTGGGAGCCGGAGCCGCACGACGTGGCGCTCGATGCCCTGCTCAATGAGCTGGGCGTGGTGTGGCCGATCCAGCTGGGGGGCTGACTAGTCCAGGTGATCGACCGTATCCGGGTCCGGCACCTCGCCGATGGTCTGCCGCGTGATGCGGCTCTGGCCCATCAGCCATTCGCAGAAGGCCTTGATCTCCGGCCGCTGCGCGCTGCGCGGGCCGACGATCAGCCAGTACGCCATCGGTGAATCCATCCGCAGCTTGGGCAGCGGCTCGATCAGGTCGCCGTTGGCCAGGCTTTCGGCCACCAGCGGCAGGCGCGCCAGCACCACGCCCTGGCCGGCGAGCGCGGCCTGCACCATCTGGTAGGCGTAGTTGAAATAGAGCCAGCGCTTCGGCTGCAGCTTGGACAGGCCGTGCTCGTCGAACCAGCGCCGCCACGTCAGCCACTCCAGGTGCGTCTGGTGGGCATCGCCGGCCTCGATCAGCGTGAACTGCGCGACGTCGTCCGGCCTGGCCAGCGGCGCGCTTTTCAGCAGCCAGGGGCTGACCACCGGCGTCAGCTGCTCGCCGAACAGCCGCACCGCGTTCGGCGGCATGTGGGCGGTGGGGCCGTAGCGCAGCGCCAGGTCGACGTCGGACACCTCCAGGTCCATGGCCCCGTCGGAGGCGTCGATGCGGATGTCGATCTCCGGGTTGTCGCGCTGGAACTGCTCCATGCGCGGGATCAGCCACATCGACGCGAAGGAGGCGAAGGTGGTCAGCGCCACGCTGCGCCGGCCCGCGCTTTGCCGGATCTGCCGCACGGCGCCGTCGATGCGGGGCAGCGACTGCGACACCGCCATCAGCAACTGCGCGCCGGCGCTGGTGAGTTCCACCGCCCGCGTGTGGCGCAGGAACAGGCTCACGCCCACTTCTTCCTCCAGCGACTGGATCTGGCGGCTGACCGCGGACTGGGTCAGCGCCATCTCCTCGGCGGCGGCGCGGAAATTCAGGTGCCGTGCGACCGCCTCGAAGGCGCGCAGGTGGCCGGCCGAGATCGGCCGGGTGCGCAGGTGGGTTTGCGAATGCTGCATGGAAAGCGGGTTCCGGCGGGGCCGGCATTGATGCGAATCGGGAATCAATAGCCTAGCCGCATTTCATTGGACTGCCAAGCGAGCGTGCAACATCATTCAATGCCGAAACGCCATCGCTGCGGCCTCCGCCGCAGCCCCCCCTGGAGATCGCCATGACCGCCCCTTCGACCACTTCCCTGTTGCCCTCCGCCGCTGCCCCGGCCCTGCCGGGCACCTGGAAGCTGGCCAAGGGACGAGCCTTCACGCTCCAACCCAGGACCAACGGCATCCTGCGTATCGCGCAGGGCCGCGTCTGGGCCACGGTCGACGGCCCGCACGGCGGCACGCCCAGCGATTCCGGCGACCACATCCTCGAAGTCGGCCGCTCGATGTGGGTGCGCCCTGGCCAGAAGGTGGTGATCGAAGCCTGGAACGCCACCAGCTATTTCAGCTGGGACCCCGTGCTCGCGCCGGTCGCCGTGCGCGCGCCGCGGCGCAAGCTGGACTTCGCGGTGGCGATGCAGCCCCTGGCCGACCTGCGCACCGCGCTGGTGCTGGCAGGTGACGCGCTGCGCCGGCTGGTCGTGGTTCTGGCCCGGCAGGTGCTGCCTGCCACCCATAATGGCCGGCATGGCCAAGCCTGCATCGCCCGCTGAACCGATCTACATCGTCGTCATGGGCGTCGCCGGCTGCGGCAAGTCGCTGGCCGGCGCCCGCCTCGCCTCGCAACTGGGGCTGCCGCTGGTGGAAGGCGACGACTTCCATCCAGAGAGCAACGTCGAGAAGATGCGCCAGGGCATCCCGCTCACCGACGTCGATCGCGCGGGATGGCTGCAGCGGCTGGCCGACGCCTTGCGCGCGCAGCCGGCCGGCGCGGTGCTGACTTGCTCCGCGCTGAAGCGCTCCTACCGCAGCGCGCTGCGTGGTGCCGTGCCGCACTTGCGCTTCCTGCACCTGGCGCTGACCGAGCACCAGGCGATGGAGCGGGTGGCATCGCGCACCGACCATTTCTATCCGCCCAGCCTGGTGGCGAGTCAGTTCGAGGCGCTGGAGGACCCGGCGTCCGAACCCGGCGTGCTGGCGGTCGATGCCACGGCGCACATCGACCGGGTGGTGGAGCGCGCCGCGCGCTGGGCCGTGCAGCCGTTCAACAATCCGTAATGCATTTCGTTTAGGTAAAATCGGCCCTGTTTACCCGCAGGAGACCCGATGAGCAAAGCTTTCGCCAGCCAGGCCGACCTGGCCGACAAGAAAATCACCTTCGAACAGCTGTCCCCGCATTGCTGGGCGTACACCGCCGAAGGCGACCCGAATTCCGGCGTGATCATCGGCGACAGGTTCGTCATGGTCAGCGACTGCACCGCGACGCCGGCGATGGCGCGCGACCTGATCGCCCGCATCCGCGCCGTCAGCGACAAGCCGATCAAGTACGTGCTGCTCACGCACTACCATGCGGTGCGGGTGCTGGGCGCCAGCGCATTCGTGGCCGAGGGCGCCACCGAAGTGATTGCCAGCCAGGGCACCTTCGAGCTGATCGCCGAGCGCGGCAAGGAAGACATGCAGTCCGAGATGGACCGCTTCCCACGCCTGTTCCGCGGCGCCGAGGAAATCCCCGGCCTGACCTGGCCGACCCTGGTGATCGGCGGCGGCACCCCGAACAAGGGCGAAATGCCCGGCAGGCTGACCGTGGACCTTGGCGGCGTGCGGGTGCAGATCTGGTCGCCGGGCAACGGCCACACCCGCGGCGACACCATCGCCTGGGTGGAAGAGGAGAAGGTGCTGTTCTCGGGCGACCTGGTCGAATACAACGCCGGCGTCTACACCGGCGACGCCCACCTGCAGGAGTGGCCGGCCACGCTGCAGGCGCTGCGCGCGCTGCGGGCCGAGGCCATCGTGCCGGGCCGCGGCGAGGCGATGCAGGGCAATGCGGCCGTCAACCAGGCACTCGATTACACGCAGCGCTGGGTCGAGACCCTGTTCCGTTGTGCACGCGAGGCGGCGGCGAAGGACATGGACCTGAAGGCGGCCATGGAGCACACCCGCAAGTCCATGGATCCGATCTTCGGCGAGGTGTTCATCTACGAGCACTGCCTGCCGTTCGACGTCAGCCGCGCGTACGACGAGGCCCGTGGCATCAAGGTGCCGCGCGTCTGGACGGCCGAGCGGGACAAGGAGATGTGGGCTTCCTTGCAGGTTTGAAGCGCAGGTCCGCAACCGCCATGGCTTCACGGTATTCGTAGGCTGGGTTCGCGCCAGCGACCCCAGCGAGGCGGACGTAGGCCAGCACTGACATCCCCGTCACGCACTGGACGACACCTGCCTCCCCGCCGGCTTCCTAAGCTGGTCCGTCGGAACCCATTTCGAGGAGAGCCACCGATGTCCAACGACAAGTCCACGCCACGCATCCTGCAGCAGCAGCCCACGCGCGACAGCGACCCGCAGCAGCAGCGCTCCGGCGCCACCGACTTCCAGCAGCGCGGCCAGGCGCAGGACCAGGTCGAGGGTGAAGGCAGCTACACCGCCACCCGCGAGTACCAGAAGAACATCAAGGAATACCTCGACAAGGCCGACGTCGCCGCCGATGCCGAGAAGGCCAAGCCGCATTCCGAAGCCGAAGCGCGCGAGCTCGAAGAAGCCGAGCGCGCAGGCCGTTCGCACAGCAAAGGCGAAAAGTAAGAACTGGCAGGGTGTGCAAAGCAGGGCTTTGCGCACCGGCCTAACCGGGTGCCAGCCGCCGTGCCGCGGCCAGCGCCCCCAGCGCCAGCAGGAACAGCAGCACCGCCAGCCCCGTGAGGCCGGCCGCCTGCAGCGTCCAGCCGCTCGCCAGCGGCCCCAGCGTGCCGCCCCAGGTATAGCCGGTGATCATCGCCGCCGCCCCGCCGGCGGTGGCGCGGCCCGCATAGGCGTGCGCGACCTGGATGATGGACAGCGTGTAGAGCGCGCCACCGACCCCGCCCCACAGCAAACCGCAAGCCCACAGCAACCAGGGCGCCTGGCCGGCGAAGGCGACGGCCACGCTGGCCAGTGCCAGCAGCAGCGCCGCAGCGGTGAACACGCGCCGCACCGGCATGTGGTCGGCGGCCCAGCCCGCCGGATACTGGAACAGGAAACTCCCGACCCCGATCGCCCCCGCCACGCTGGTGGCGGTGCGCAGGTCCATTCCGAGTGACGATGCGTGGGCCGCGCCGATCGCGCTCAGCCCCGCCTCGAACACGCCGCCGGCAAACGCCAGCGCCGCCAGCCACGGCACCGCGCGCAGCGCCTGCCAGGTGCCGCCCGAGTGCGGCAGCGGCAGCGCCGTCACCGCGCGGCTGCGGGCGCCCAGCGCCAGCAGCAGGCAGCCGCCGACCATGGCGACGCCCAGCCACAGCACGGTGTGCGCTTCCAGCCGCAGCAAGGCCGGCAGGAAAGGGCCCAGCGCCAGCGCCGCGCCCAGCGCGGTCTGGTACGCACCCATCACCCGTCCGCGCATTTCCGGCGGCGCCTCCTGCGTGAGCAGGGTTTCGGTGGCGTTCCAGAGCAGGGCGGCGCCGGTGCCGGTGACGACCGCGCTGACGCTCCACCAGCCGACATTGCCTCCCAGCGCATAGCCCGTGGCGCCCAGCAACTGCAGCACCGCGCCGCAGCGGTAGGTGCGCACCAGGCCGAAGCGGCCGATGACGCGCGGGATCACCGGCATCAGCAGCGCGACCAGCAGGAAAGGCAGCATGGCAAAGGCGCCGATGGCGCCGGTGCCGTGCCCAGCCTGCTGCAGCAGCACCGCCAGCACCGGCCCGATCATGGCAAAGGCCATGACGATCAGCGTGGTGGCGGCGCCCAGCCGCCAGAGCAGCGGCAGCGGTGCGCCGCTCAATGCCCCCCCGACAGTTCCCGCAGGTCGCGCTGGTAGGCGCGCAGCCGGCGTACCGCCTGCTGGCGCTGCGCCGCCGTCGTGCTTTCGTGCACCGCGGAAAACATGCGGCAGCCTTCCTGCACCAGCGCGTCCTGCCAGCTGCGGTAGCCGGCATCGGGCGAGTGCTGCACCCGCTCCAGGTATGCCCGCAGCAGGGTGCGCGCCGAGTCCGTCGCAGTGCCGGGTTCGGCCATGCGGCGCAGGGTGTGCAGCAGGTCCTGCTGGCGCCGCTGGCGCTCCGCCAGGATGCGCTGCGGCTCGTACATCGACTGCGCGATCCCCTGGCGCAGCACCACGCGCTGCGGTTCGTCCAGGCTGCCGTAGATCTTCTCCGCCCGCTCCAGCATCTGCTGGTAGCGCTTGTCCTTCAGCTCCGACGCCGGCAGGTCCAGCCAGTCCTTGCGGAAGGTCTCGTTGTTGTTGCGGTACTTGCGCTCCAGGTGGCGCAGCTGCCTGGCCGTGACGGTGGTGGCCAGGCCCAGCATCGCCGGCTCGGCCCGGTCGGCCACGCCGTTCATGCGCGCCTGCACCTCGGTCACCACCGCGCAGGCCTGCGGCGGGCTGATGCTGCCGGGCGCCAGTTGTTCCAGCCGACCGAGCATTTCGCCCAGCCGCGGCAGCTCCTGCTGCCGGTGCCAGGCGTGCAGGCGCGTGATTTCCTGCCTGGCCAGCGGCCCCTGGGTTTCGTTGAAGTCGATGTAACCGTCGAGCCACCAGTACGCCAGGTCCGGCAGGGTGCCGTAGCCAAGTTTGATGGCGCTGCAGGCACCAAGGCCCATGGCGACCGCAAGGGCAAGGATAATTCCGGCGGTACGGGCAACGATCAACTTCATGGGCAGGAAGGTACACGAATGACGGCAGTCGATGTGGTGGTGATGGCCGCGGGCAAGGGCACGCGCATGAAGAGCCGCACGCCGAAGGTGCTGCACAAGATTGGGGGACGGCCCCTGATCCAGCATGTGCTGGACACCGCCGTGGCGCTGGACGCGCGGCGCACCATCGTCGTCACCGTCCACGGAGCCGAGGGCGTGGAGCAGTGGCTGCGCGGCGCCTCCGCGGCGGCCGGCCGGCCGGCGCCCGACTTCGTGCGTCAGGAGCCGCAGCTGGGGACCGGCCACGCCGTGCAGCAGGTGGTGCCGGTGCTGCCGGATGACGGCATCGCGCTGATCCTCAACGGCGACGTGCCGCTGGTGCGACCAGCCACGCTGCAGGCGCTGATCGACCGCTGCGCCGGCGAGCGGCTGGCGCTGCTGACGGTGCAGATGGCGGACCCCACCGGCTACGGCCGCATCGTGCGCTCCGGCGACGCCGTGCAGGCGATCGTGGAACACAAGGATGCCAGCGAGTCGCAGCGCCGCATCGGCGAGGTCTACACCGGCTTCATGGCCGTGCCGTCGGCGCGCCTGAAGGACTGGC
>JAQGMU010000476.1 GCA_028292195.1 Ramlibacter sp.
CGCCCGGGCCGCCGTCCAGGCGGGGCAGCACCAGGAGGCGTCGCACAGCAGGAGCAGGTCGCCGCTCCTGAACGTGACGGGGACGCAGTCCTTGCTCAGGCGGTCGAAGGTCAGCGCGCTTTGCACCCGCCACGCGGCCTGCAGCAGCGCCACGGGCAGGAGGGCAAACGCAAGCCTGCGCACGAAGCTCTCGCTCACCCACCGCAGCAGGCGCGCGGCCAGGCTGTCATGTGCCGCCGGGGCCGGCGCGGCTGCGGCTGCGGGCTGCTGCGCCGCGACTTGCCGGTAACCGCCGCTGTGGAAGGCAACGGGATGGAAGGACTTGCCCGGAGGCATGACGCCGCGCAGTTCGTCTTCGAGGCGGCGCACCGTGCGCGTGATGCCGACGCTGCCCACCTGGGTGCGGGTGAAGGTCGTGTCGAAGAAAACGCGCCGGTCGCCGCTCATGCCTGTCCCCGTGCGGGCTTCACCTGCTGCCCGTATTCCAGGCGCCGTCGCTGCCGCGCACCTTGGAACAGTCGACTTCGATCTTGCCGGTCAGCACGGCGTCCATGCGGCCCACGAACACCGGATTGAACGAGCGCCAGAACTTGTACCAGACCTCGCCGTTGTCCATCACGTAGACGCGGGTCTCGGAAGCGGCGTAGTGGCGCGTCCAGCCCTCGGGCAGGTGCAGGATGCTGTGTTCGGCGCCCGGGAAGAAGCGCGGGCAGAGCTCGCCGAGCTTCTGGAACGCGCGCTCCACGGCCTCGGGCGGCGTGGCCTGCCGCACTTGCTCGGAGGGTCGGATTTCGTAGACCACGGGGCAGGACCAGAAACCGAGGGGTGGTTGACTTGAGGCTTTTTCGTCCTTGCGCCTCTCCCGGTCCGCGATGCGCACCAGTCCCGGCGAGACGATGTGGCGGCAGGCGCCCTGGATCTTCAGGTTGCGGTTGCCGATCAGCTTGTTGAACGCGTCGATGATGGCGGGGGTCGGCTGGCCGTCGGCCTGCGTGGCCCAGGGCAGCGAAGGCGCGAGCACTTTCAAGGGCCCGGTCGCCGCGGCGTCGCGCAGGAATGCCGTGATCCAGGCTTCGTCGCGCGCCGTGCCGCCGTTGGCGGGCAGGTTGATCCAGCGCGCGTTGGCCGGGAACTGGGGCGCGATCAGCGAGTAGGAGATGAAGGACATGCTCGCATACGTCGTGGGCGGGGCTTCGGTTTCCTCGGGGCCCAGATTCAAGGCGAAATACGGCGCCTTGTCCCAGTGCAGCAGGGTCCAGCTGTCCCACGGCGGCTGCTGCGCGAGCACGAAGGCCTGGCCGGCCACCAGCAGCACGGCCAGCGTGGCCTTGAAGCCGCGCGTGAGCGGCAGCAGGCAGATCAACGCCACCGCCAGCGGGCCGGCGCAGACGATCAGCGGCATGAAGTACCGCCCGTTGCCGGTCGTGTAGAGCCAGATGGCGGTGGAGCCGAACAGCACCAGCAGGAGCGCCAGCGTCGGCTGCAGCCCCGGCCCGAGCCGGCGCCGCAGCACGAGCGCGGCGAGGGCCGCAATGGCAAGCAGCGCGATGGCTGCAAAGCGGATGTCGGGCGCCGCGATCTCGACGTAGATGTTGGCGTCGGGCGCCGCCATGTCGAAAAAGCGCGTGAAGGCCTGCAGCAGCGAGTCGGGCTGGAAACGGATCATCGGTGCCACCCCACCGCGTCACGCAAGAAGGCGAACGCGCCGTCGTACAGCGGGTAGATCGGGTTGCCGTAGTGCGCCCAGAGCTGCCAGCCCCAATAGCCGTAGACGACGAAGTAGCTGGCCAGGAGGCACAAGCCGGCGACCGCGCTGCGGACCACGCGTTGCGTCGGCGTGCCGCGCGACCATACCCACAGCAGCGGCAGCATCAGCGCCAGCGGCCCGTTGCTCAGCTTGAAGGCGACGGCGACGCCGGCGAACAGGCCAGAGACGATCGCGCAGCGCAGCGGCGAAGCTTGCGGCACCGCCAGCGGCCGCAGGCCGAATGCATAGGCCCACAGCAGCGGGATACTGGCCAGCAGGTCGTTCGACGTGGTTTCGAACAGCGACAGCACCAGTCCGCTCATGAACGCCAGCAGCACCGCCAGCGCGCGCATGCCGGCGGCGAACAGGTCTTCGCCCGGGATGCAGTTGCGGGCGATCATCCAGACCGCCGGGACGGCCGTGGCGTGCAGCAGCGCGAGCACCACCCCCGCGGTGGCGCCGGTCACCCCGGCCATCGCCAGCTTGTACACCGGCCAATACAGGTACGGGAACTGGTAGCCCTGGTAGCTGGCGGCCAGGTAATCGCGGTCGAAGCGCGGGTGTTCCGCCGTCCATCCGAGATAGATGTGGTGGTTGACCGCATCCCAGCTCAGGCCGAGATACCCCAGCCAGAGGGGAATGGCGACCAGGGCCAGCGTGCCCACGAGGAGCACCAGCCAGGGTTCGCTGCGCGCGACCCTGGACGCAGTGGCGGGGAAGAACGATTCAGACATCGCGCTTCTGCCTGCCGGTGCGCCAGGCGAGTTCGATGGCGCCCGCGAACAGGGTGCCAGCGGCCGCCTGCATGCCGATGATCATGAGGGCCACCGCCGGAATGGCCGCGCGCATGCCTTCCGTGGGCGACAGGGGCCCGAAGCCGGAGACGCCCCAGCGCTGCACCAGCGCCACCGACCACAGCAAGCCGAGGAGGAACAGCCCGATGCCGAGCAGCAGGCCGGCCTCCAGGCTCAGGAAGGGTGTCGCGCGCCGCAGCCACGCCGGTGGCGGAACGATGCCCGACATCACGCCGACCCACTTGGTCAGCACCGCGAGTTGCAGCAACTGCACGCCGAGGATGGTGGCCCCCGCCATGTACAGCATCGAGTGGATGCGCAGGTCCTGGCTGCCGCCGCCCCAGGGCGGCTGCAGTGCGGTCAGCCCCAGCAACCCACCGGCCAGCAGCGCGATGCCCGGGTACAGGAACAGCCAGCGCGGGCAGAAAAGAAGCAGGAAGCGCAGGTGGCGCCAGCCATCGCGCCAGGTGCGCAGGTGCGGTGGCCGGTCGCGGCCGTCCGGACGCAGGCGGGTCGGCACTTCCTCGATGGGCACGCCGGCCAGGGCCGCCTTGGCCACCATCTCGCTGGCGTACTCCATGCCGGTGCTGACCAGGCCGAGCGCAACGACCGAGTCGCGGTGGTAGCCGCGCATGCCGCAATGGAAATCGCCGATGGGGGTGCGAAAGAACAGGCGCCCGATGAAACTGAGGACGGGGTTGCCCAGGTAGCGGTGCAGGAAAGGCATGGCGCCCGGCTCGATGCCGCCGCGGAAGCGGTTGCCCATGACCATGCGCGCCCCGGCCCGCAGGCGCTCGACGAAGGCGTCGAGGTTGCCGA
Source organism: Ramlibacter sp. (assembly GCA_028292195.1). GTDB lineage: Bacteria > Pseudomonadota > Gammaproteobacteria > Burkholderiales > Burkholderiaceae_C > Ramlibacter. Next base: position 3,361 of record JAQGMU010000476.1, read on the forward strand.
AGTCGTAGCTGCAGTCGGCGTCGCCCATGATGACGTAGGTGCCGCGCGCCTCGCGCGTGCCGGCCAGCAGCGCCGCGCCATAACCGCGTTCGGGCACCGAGACCACCCGGGCCCCGGCAGCGGCGGCCAGCTCGCGCGAGCCATCGGTCGAGCCGTTGTCGGCCACCAGCACTTCACCGGTCACGCCGGAGCGCTCGAGGTAGCCGAGGGCTTCGCGGACGCAGGCGCCCACGGTTCGTGCCTCGTTGAGGCAGGGCATCAGGATCGTCAGTTCCACTTGGAGCAGTGTACGGGAGCGCTGGTCCAGCTCAACCGTGAAGAGGGTCGACCAAAGTTGAAAAAAAGGGGCCGAGTGGCCCCTTTTTCCAGACTGCTGAAGCCTGATCAGCCGCGGCAAGAACCCGGCAGGAACTTGGCTTCGATCGTGGTGCCTTGCAGTTGCGAACCGCAGATCCAACGGTTGATCGCTTGGGCGGTGCCAGC
>JAQGMU010000506.1 GCA_028292195.1 Ramlibacter sp.
GGTGATGCCCAGCGTGTCGTTCAGGCGGCGGATCAACTGCGCCGCGGTGCCGAGCGAGATCGGGTCGAGGCCGGCGAAGGGTTCGTCGTACATCACGAGCTCGGGATCGAGCGCGATGGCGCGCGCCAGCGCGACGCGGCGCGCCATACCGCCGGACACCTCGCTGGGCATCAGGTCGCGGGCGCCGCGCAGGCCGACGGCGTTGAGCTTCATCAGCACGATGTCGCGCACCAGCGCCTCGGGCAGCCCGGAATGTTCGCGCAGCGGGAAGGCGACGTTGTCGTACACGGACAGGTCGGTGAACAGCGCGCCGAACTGGAACAGCATGCCCATGCGGCGCCGGATCTTGAACAGGCCGTCGCGGTCCATGGTCGCCACGTCGGCGCCGTCGAACAGCAGTTCGCCCTGCTGCGGCCGCACCTGGCCGCCGATCAGCCGCAGCACCGTGGTCTTGCCGCCGCCGGAAGCGCCCATCAGCGCGGTCACCTTGCCGCGCGGCACGGTGAAGCTCACGTCGTCCAGAACCCTCCGGCCGCCATAGCCGAAGCTGAGATGGCGGCATTCGACCAGCGCGCTGGTATCAGGAGGATTCATCCGGGGATTGGGGCAGGCGGCGGCCGGCCGGGAGATGGTGACACCCGATGATAGGGCCTGCCCCTGACGGCTGGGTTCGCTGAAACTGACGGATGACGGGTGCTGTCGCTTTAACGCGGCAGGTCGGAGAACCCCATCAGGAATTCGTCGACGGAGCGCGCCGCCTGTCGGCCCTCGCGGATCGCCCATACCACCAGGGATTGACCGCGGCGCATGTCGCCGGCAGCAAAAACCTTGGGTACGTTGGTCGCGTAGCCGCCGTTGAAGTCGGTCGTGGCGCGGGCGTTGCCACGGGCGTCCTTGTCGACGCCGAAGCCTTCCAGGATGGACGCGACCGGGCTGGTGAAGCCCATGGCCAGCAACACCAGGTCGGCCTTCAGCGTCTCTTCGCTGTTCGGCACTTCCTGCATCTTGCCGTCCTTCCACTCGACACGCACCGTCTTCAGGCCGGTGACCTTGCCCTTTTCGCCGATGAATTCCTTGGTGGCGATGGCGAACTCGCGCTGCACGCCCTCCTCGTGCGAGGAGCTGGTGCGCATCTTGTACGGCCAGTAGGGCCAGGTCAGTTCCCTGTTCTCCTGCTCGGGCGGCTGCGGCATCAGCTCGAACTGCACGACGCTGGCGGCGCCGTGGCGGTTGCTGGTGCCCACGCAGTCGCTGCCGGTGTCACCGCCGCCGATGACGATGACGTGCTTGCCGTCGGCACGGGTCTGGCCCTTGACCTTGTCGCCGGCATTGATCTTGTTTTGCTGCGGCAGGAATTCCATGGCGAAGTGGATGCCGTCGAGGTCGCGGCCGGGCACCGGCAGGTCGCGCGAAGCCTCGGCGCCGCCGGTCAGGACCACTGCGTCGAAGTCCTGTTGCAGCTGCTGCGGGCTGATCGTCTCCTTGGCCCAGTTGGTGACCTTGGAGCCCTTGGGCAGCGCGCCTACCATCACGCCGGTGCGGAAGCTCACGCCCTCGGCCTTCATCTGTTCGACCCGGCGGTCGATGTGGACCTTCTCCATCTTGAAGTCCGGGATGCCGTAGCGCAGCAGGCCGCCGATGCGGTCGTTCTTTTCGAACAGCGTCACGTCGTGGCCGGCGCGCGCCAGCTGCTGCGCCGCCGCCATGCCGGCGGGGCCGGAGCCGACCACCGCGACCTTTTTGCCGGTCTTGATGCGCGCCACCTGCGGCCGCACCCAGCCGTGTTCCCAGGCGCGGTCGATGATGGCGTGCTCGATCGACTTGATGCCGACCGGGTCGTCATTGACGTTCAGCACGCAGGCCGCTTCGCAAGGCGCCGGGCAGATGCGGCCGGTGAACTCCGGGAAGTTGTTGGTGGAGTCCAGGACGGTGAAGGCGTTGCGCCAGTCCTGCCGGTACACCAGGTCGTTGAAGTCCGGAATGATGTTGTTGACCGGGCAGCCGCTGTTGCAGAAGGGCGTGCCGCAGTCCATGCAGCGCGCGCCCTGCACCTTCGCTTGCGCGTCGGACAGGCCGATGACGAATTCCTTGTAGTGCTTCACGCGTTCGGGCACGGGCTTGTAGCCCTCCTCGACGCGCTCGAACTCCATGAAGCCGGTGACTTTTCCCATGCTCTCTGCTCCGTCCTCTTATTTCGCCGGCACCGGTTCGTGCCTCATCGCCACGTGGGCGTTGTTGCCGGTGCTTGCAAGCTCCACTTCGCGCTCGTACATCTCGGCCAGGGCACGCTTGTACTCGTTGGGGAACACCTTGACGAACTTCTGGCGCGCGGTGGCCCAGTCGTCCAGCAGTTCGCGCGCGCGCCGACTTCCCGTCCAGCGGTTGTGGTCCTCCAGCAGCTTCTTCAGCTGCGCCTCGTCGGGCTGGTCGCGGTGCAGCCGGGTGCGGTTGGCCGCTGCCTGCTGTTCGGCCGTGGTGCCGATGCGCTCCAGCGAAACCATCGCGGTGTTGCAGCGGCTGCCGAACTGGCCGTCCTCGTCGTAGACGTAGGCGATGCCGCCCGACATGCCGGCGGCGAAGTTGCGGCCGGTCTTGCCCAGCACCAGCACCGTGCCGCCGGTCATGTACTCGCAGCCGTGGTCGCCGGTGCCTTCCACCACCGCGGTGGCGCCCGAGAGGCGGACCGCGAAGCGCTCGCCGGCCACGCCGCTGAAGAAGGCCTCACCGGTGGTCGCGCCGTACAGCGCGGTGTTGCCGATGATGATGTTGCGGCTGGCTTCGCCGCGGAAATCAATCGAAGGACGGACGACGATCCGGCCCCCGCTCAAGCCCTTGCCGGTGTAGTCGTTGGCGTCGCCGATCAGGTACAGCGTGATGCCGCGCGCCAGGAAGGCGCCGAAGGACTGGCCGCCTGTGCCTTCCAGCTGGATGCGCAGGCTGTCGTCGGGCAGGCCCTCGGGGTGCACCTTGGTCAGCGCCCCGGAGAGCATGGCGCCCACCGAGCGGTTGACGTTGCGCGCCACCTCCATGAACTGCACCTTCTCGCCGCGCTCGATGGCGCCGCGCGACTTCTCGATCAGGATCACGTCCAGGCTCTTTTCGAGCTTGTGGTCCTGCGTTTCGCAATGGAAGCGATGCACCTCGGCCGGCACCTTGGGCTGGACGAACAGGCGGCTGAAGTCCAGGCCGCGCGCCTTCCAGTGGTCTATGCCCTTGCGGGTGTCCAGCAGGTCGGCGCGGCCGATCAGGTCGTCGAACTTGCGCACACCGAGCTGCGCCATGATCTGCCGCACTTCCTCGGCGATGAAGAAGAAGAAGTTGACGACGTGCTCGGGCTTGCCGGAGAACTTCCTGCGCAGCACCGGGTCCTGCGTGGCCACGCCCACCGGGCAGGTGTTCAGGTGGCACTTGCGCATCATGATGCAGCCTTCGACCACCAGCGGCGCGGTGGCGAAGCCGAACTCGTC